>WTHX01000087.1:0-17216 GCA_011522975.1 Alphaproteobacteria bacterium
GCTCTGGCATCTTCCCTTTTCGGGAGCAATCAGGTAAATCCAAAGATGCATGAGACAAATGGGGGTAGCATGCCAGTAGATCAGAATAATCCTGAACAACAGACCGTTGCTGCGCTTTATCATTTCACCCGCATCAGTGATCCAGAAGCGCGCCGTCAACCTTTGCTTGATTTATGCCTTAGCGAGGGGATTCGTGGCACATTATTGCTGGCCCATGAAGGCATTAACGGCACGGTTGCAGGCCCTAAACATGGCATTGATACTTTGATTACTCATCTGCAATCTTGGCCAGAAATTAATGATCTTGAAGTGAAATATTCTACCGCCTCAGGGCGCGGTTTTTTGCGCATGAAAGTGCGCCTGAAAAAAGAAATCGTTACCATGGGCAAGCCTGATATTGACCCGCTCCATGTGGTTGGCACTTATGTTGAGCCGAAAGATTGGAATGATGTCATCTCGCGCCAAGATGTCATGGTGATTGACACCCGCAACACCTATGAAACCCGCATCGGGATGTTTGATCGCGCTGTTGATCCTGAAACCAGAACATTCCGTGCTTTTCCTGATTGGGCGGATGCGTTGAGCACTGATCCTGATCGCCCAAAAGCCGTTGCCATGTATTGCACCGGCGGGATTCGCTGTGAAAAAGCATCGGCCTATATGAAGCAAATTGGTTTTGAAGAAGTGTATCACCTGAAAGGCGGGATTTTAAAATATCTTGAAGACATCCCCGAAGAAGACAGCATGTGGCAAGGCGATTGCTTTGTTTTTGATGAACGTGTGTCGTTAAAACATGGTTTGGTCGAAGGCGATTACGATATTTGTTTTGCCTGTAAAGACCCGCTTTCCGAAGACGACCGCGCCATGCCTGGCTTTGAAGATGGCGTCAGTTGCCACCGCTGTATCGACACTTATTCCGACGCTCAAAAAGAAAAATTCCGTGAACGCCAACGTCAGATTGCCTTGGCCGCCAGCAGGGGCGAAGACCACCTTGGCCAAGACACGGTTTCATCGCAACGCCGCCGCAAGAAGTCCTCTTAACCTATCCTTTTGGACAAATAGCCACCACATGCTCGCCATGTTTTGATGGGTAAGATCAATATTGAAAAAACATCGATCTTGAGGAGGTGAAAATGCCTTCATCACAAGAGGCGAGACCAAAGCAGCGACCAAAGCAGAGGTCTAAATATAGTTTAGCCCACCCTACTAAGCCGAATGACGCGATGGTTTTTGCGAATTTGCAGGCGCGATTCCTGGTGGCGGTATTGGGCGGGTTGATGATGCTAAGCCTGTTGCAACCATCAATAGCCAAGGCACAAACCCTGCTTGATGATTGTGGCAGCCCCATCAATATTTCTTTGCTGCAATGGCCGCAAACTGATTTCACCCGCTGCACGGTCAGTCTTGAAGAAATCTTATCGGGCGGCATTGGGCGCGATGGCATCCCCGCCATTGATGATGTGACGATTATTCCTGTGGCCCAAGAAACAACTCTTGCCGCCACTGAACCTGTCATCAGCCTTGTGATCAATGGCGAAGCACGGGCATGGCCGTTGCGCTATTTGATTTGGCATGAGATTGCCAATGATACGTTGGGGGATATCCCGATTGCTGTCACCTATTGCCCGCTCTGCAACGCGGCCCTTGTTTTTGACCGCCGCCATGATGGTCAGGTTTTGGATTTTGGCACGACAGGCAATCTGAGAAAATCTGATTTGGTGATGTATGACCGTCAATCTGAAACATGGTGGCAACAATATACAGGTCAAGGCATTATCGGCCAACGTGCGGGGGAACAACTTTCGATTTTCGCCTCAAGGCTGGAAGATTGGCAATCCTTTAAAACCCGCCATCCAGACGGCAGTGTTTTGGTGGCGACAAATCCCAATGCCCGCCCCTATGGCGCCAATCCGTACCGCGGCTATGACACCAGCGGTTTTCCCTTCCTTTATCAGGGTGACGTGCCTAAAGGCATTGCCCCGCTTGATCGGGTGGTGGTGGTTGAGGGCAAGGCATGGGCGCTGGATTATATCAAAAACAACACCCCTTTGAGCACAGATGACCTGACCATTACTTGGCGGGCGGGGCAAAATTCAGCCCTTGATGAACGTGATATTACCCAAGGCCGTGATATTGGCACGGTGACCGTCACACGAAAAAACGACACCTCCAGCATGACTGAAGATGTCGCTTATGATGTGACGTTTGCTTTTGTCTTTCATGCCTTCATGCCAGACCAGCAGATCATTCAAGAATAGGTTTTATCCTTTAGACGCTTACTGATTGGGGAAGTAATCTTCGCAACTGCCTTCACGGTAAACATCGGCTGTACAGCAATGCAACCCGCCGCCAAAGGCATAGGCATCACGCAGGTCAACCTCAACAACATTCATCCCCAGTTTATCCATCTGCTCAGCCTGATAGACTTCGGTTTTTTCAACACAAACTGTTTTCGGATCAAGCACCAAGACATTCATGGACAGCCAGACGGATGAATAACAAAGCGGTGGCGGTGAGTTATGGGCAGGCTGAGCCGCATCAACAATTTCCCATCCGTTCTTTTCAAACAACTTACGCTGTTCGTCCGGCAAGCGGCGCTGAGGGTTGTTCAAAATCAACCCTGGGCGCAATGGTGTGAACGTGGCATCAATATGGATCGGATACGGATCACCAGGGAAATTCACCGCATGGACACGGTGGTCAGGGAAATGACGTTGCAGCCAATCAATCCCTTTCAAGTTGGTGGTAAACCCATGTTGCACAACAAGGTCTTTGCCAAACCGCAAGACATCCGCCGCATCAAAAAGCGGTTCTTCTTCGGTGGTGACAAAGAATTTATCCGCGGTCCATTCAAGGCGTTTTTGTTCGCCAATTTTATCAGACAGGTAATCAGGGCGGTAATCTTCATCCGTCAGCCTTGGCTTCGGTGCTGATTCATGCCGCATCTTGGGGTCTTCCATGTAATATTGCTGGAGCAATGGGCGGTAACAAAGATATTCAAACCACCGACAACGGTAACTCATGGTGGCTTCCAGCATTTCCTTACCGACAGTCAACAGCACGTCACGCGGCGGCATACAGCCAAACATGGTTTCCACATTCCAATCAGGCGTACCGGTGGGTTGATTGAAATCAAGCGGGGTTGGGCGGTCAACACGCACACCCATGGATTCCAACTGGCGGGCAAATGCGTCTAGTTTTTCATTGGCCAGATCAACCGTATCCTGCGGACGAGGGCCAAATTGACCACGCATATCTGAATCTTCAGGCACTTTCGCATCAAGGGCCGGTTCAGGGGCTGGAATACAAGTCCCATCAGCGCGGCCAACAATAACATGCTTCAGCGGGTCCCATTCGTTCCAACTATTGACGATGGTTTTGGTGTTTTCAGACATAGCCTACCTCAAATCAAAATTTCTCAACCGATTTAACCGCAAACAGGTTCAGCGGCAAGCGGAATCAAGCAAAACGACCATTGCGGAAATCATCAGCCGCTTGGAATAATTCTTCGCGGGTGTTCATCACAAAAGGCCCCATTTTGGCAACAGGCTCACCGATAGGCTCGCCCCACATGAACAGCATGCCGCAACCTTCGTCACCTGCGGTGATCTTAACGCCTGTGCTGCCACGGCTAAGAACACCCAATTGGTGGCTGTTGGCTTGACGGTCACCGCTGGTGGCACTGCCTTCATAAACAAAAGCCATGGCGTTGGCGGATTCTGATAATTCGTGTTCAAACGTCACCCCAGGGTCAAGACGAACATCTAAATAACCCACGGGCCATAATGTTTGTGACGCGCCTTGGATGCCGTTCCACTCACCTGCCATCAGGCGGACAAAAATACCATCGCCTTGATATTCAGGAATGCCATCGCGTTGAATATCCTGATACCGCGGCGCGACCATTTTATCTTTAGCCGGCAGGTTAACCCAAAGCTGATAACCCCAGAGCAAGCCTTCGGTTTGCTGCGGCATTTCGGAATGAATAATGCCGCGCCCTGCGGTCATCCATTGCACGCCACCATCTTCGATAACGCCTTCATTGCCAACGGAATCGTGATGCTTCATCTTGCCGGCCTTCATATAACTGACCGTTTCAAACCCGCGATGCGGATGGTCAGGAAAGCCCGCAACATAAGCGCCTGGATCTTCATTTTTAAATTCGTCCAGCATCAAAAACGGATCAAGGAAATCAAGTTGCTGAGTGCCAATCACCCGCAACAAAGACACCCCAGCCCCATCAGATGCGGGCATGCCATCAACCACCCGAATAAATCCACGTTTCTGTTCAGCACCTGCGGTCATCATTATCTCCATCAAAAAACCCTGAATTAGATATAGGAGGCCGCCGCCATTCTGCAACAGCCATTCCTCAACAGATTGAAGATGTTAAACACAATATCTATGACAAAAACGTAATAATACAACTATAGATTGTATTATTACGTAATCTGGGTTAGGCTTGGAGCGATTTGTCAAAAGGGAGATAACTTATGGCAACAACCAAACCGAGCGCAGCGGATCTGCGTAATCCCGATTATGTCCCACCAATGGGCGATCGGATCGCGCTGGGGCTGCAACATGTCCTGGCTATGTTTGTCAGTAATTTTACCCCGGCCATTATTATCGGGGGCGCGGCAGGCTTTGCTTTTGGCGGGGCTGATGCTGTCTTTCTTATTCAAATGTCGATGCTCTTTGCGGGGCTTGCGACATTACTTCAGACCGTTGGGATTGGCCCTGTTGGGGCGCGGCTTCCTATTATGCAGGGGACCAGTTTTGCGTTTATCCCGGTCATGATTCCAGCGGTTAAATCCGCCGGTATTGGCGCCTTATTTGGCGCTATTTTTATTGGCGGTCTGTTCCATGCTTGCCTTGGCTTTTTCATTGGACGTTTGCGCCATTGGTTCCCGCCACTGGTTTCAGGTCTGGTAATTTTGGTCATTGGTATCGAATTGATTCCTGTTGGCATTAAATATGCCGCGGGCGGTGCTGCTGATTTCCAGATCAACAATCCTGCGTGGGGTGATTTCAGCCGATGGGGGCTGGCACTTGTGGTGATTATTGTTGCCCTTATTATGAAGTTTATGACCACTGGTATTTTGTCATCTGCCGCTATTCTGATCGGCCTGATCGCGGGTTATATCATCGCCATTATCATGGGGCAGGTGAATTTTGCTGGCGTTGCCAATGCCGCATGGTTTGCCATCCCGCAGCCGTTTAAATATGGCCTAGATTTTAACATTGCGGCGATCATTGGTATTTGTCTGATGTCGATTGTCAGCGCCATTGAAACTGTTGGCGATATCTCTGGTATCACCAAGGGTGGTGCCAATCGTGAAGCCACGGATAAAGAATTGGCTGGCGGGACATTCGCGGATGGGATCGGCACGGCTGTTGCTGGTGTGTTTGGCGGTCTGCCCAACACATCATTCAGCCAAAACGTTGGCCTGATCTCAATGACGGGGGTAATGTCACGTGCGGTTGTTAGCACTGGGGCGATCTTCTTGATCATCTGTGGTCTGGTGCCTAAAGTCGGTGCAATTATCGCGGCTATGCCTATTTCTGTTTTGGGCGGCGGTGTGATTGTCATGTTTGGCATGGTGGCTTCAGCCGGCACAAATATGCTGTCCGACGTTGTTTGGAACCGCCGGAACATGATGATCTTGGCGCTATCATTGGCCTTTGGGTTGGGGCTCCATCTTGAGCCAAAAGCCCTGCAACATCTGCCGCAAACAGCACAGGTCTTGCTGGCATCAGGTCTCTTGCCAGCGGCGTTTATCGCTGTTGTCTTGAACTTGATCCTGCCGCAGGAAGACAAGGCTTAAACCTGTCACATAAGGGATCAAATCATTATTATGATTCTATCCCTAGTTTTGTGATTTAAACCTTAGGCCGCACCCTGTATATATAGGGTGCGGTTTTTGATGGAGATACCTATGGCCACTCTGCTGATTAAAAATGCAGACCATATCGCAACGATGGACGATGATCGGCGGGAATTAACCCAAGCCAGCATCTTTATCCGTGATGGCGTGATCGAAGCGATCGGCAATGCTGCTGATCTCCCAGTTGAGGCTGATGACGTCATTGACATGTCTGGTCATGTGATCATTCCAGGCATGGTCAACACCCATCACCATTTGTTTCAAAATCTGACCCGTGTTGTACCCGCAGCCCAGAATGAAACGCTGTTTGGTTGGCTGAAAACACTTTATCCGATTTGGTCGCGGATTGGCCCTGATCAATTTTATGCTGCCGTTGCCTTGGGCTTGGCTGAACTGGCGATGAGCGGCTGCACCACTTCATCAGACCATCAATATATTTTCCCCAATGGCGCAAGGCTTGATGACAGCATCGCCGCCGCCCGTGATGTAGGCGTACGCTTTACTGCTACCCGAGGCTCAATGAGCATTGGCGAATCCAAAGGCGGGTTGCCACCTGATTTCCTGACCGAAGATGAAGATTTCATCCTCAAAGAAAGCGCGCGATTGGTGGATGATTTCCATGATGCCAATCCCTATGCCATGACCCATGTCGCTTTAGCGCCGTGCTCACCCTTTTCGGTCAGCACAGGTCTGATGCGTGACAGCGCAATCTTAGCGCGTGAAAAAGGCGTGGGGCTGCATACGCATTTGGCTGAAAATGTTGAAGATATCGACTATTCAGAGGCTAATTTTGGCAAACGTCCCGGGGATTATGCCGAAGATTTGGGCTGGGTCGGTGATGATGTTTGGCACGCCCATTGTGTCCAGTTAAACCATGATGAAATTGATCTCTTTGCCCGCACTGGCACAGGCGTGGCCCATTGCCCATGCTCGAACATGCGGCTGGCCAGCGGCATTGCCCCTGTTCGCAAAATGCGCGACCATGGCGTTAAAGTTGGGCTTGGGGTGGATGGCTCATCGTCAAATGACAGTGGCCATATGCTCAATGAAGCCCGCCAAGCGATGTTGCTGCAACGTGTGGGCGGCGACCCCGCGGCATTGACCGCCCGAGATGCGTTGGAAATGGCGACCCGTGATGGCGCACGGGTGCTGAACCGCAAGGATATTGGTGTTTTAGCCCCAGGTTATGCGGCTGATCTGGCGGCGTTTGACCTTAATGTCATTGATTTTGCTGGCGCCCATAGTGACCCGATTGCCGCGCTGATTTTCTGTGGGCCGGTGAAAGCCAATCACACCATCATCAATGGCAAGCCTGTGGTGCAAAACGGCCAGTTGATGACCATGGATTTGCGGGAATTGATGCAACGTCACCGGAAGTTTTCAATCGATCTGGTGAATAACGCTTAATCCCTACTAAGCCCCTCAAGCCAAATCTTCATAAGCCAAATCTTCACAAGAATGTGATTTGAACCCAAAAGGTGAGATGGCCATCATAGGGGCTATGTTAAAAGCCTTAATTGGTCAGACATATGGACAGTTTTTTCGCCGTTCGGGGTTGGGATTAAGAACACCTGATGGCAACATCCTTATTGCGCCCGGGCTCAGCAGCCCAACGGATTATTTTCGCCGCTGGCTGGATTTCTTCTCCATCTTATTAAACCCTGACGTCAAATTCGCTGAAGCCTTTGCCGATGGCCATATCGAAATTGAAAATGGCCGCATTTACGATGTGATCATCCGATTAAGCACACCTAAAAATGATGCGCTGATGTTTCGATTGGCCGAATATTGGCATCTGGTCTCAAGCCCATTTCTGGCATGGGTTGAAGGCCGCACACCGAAACAATCCAAGGCCAATGTCCATGCCCATTATGACCTTGGCAATGATCTCTATCAGTTGTTCTTGGATCAGGATATGCAATATTCATGCGCCTATTTTGCCCATGATAGCGACAGTTTAGAGACCGCCCAAAAGCGAAAAAAACAGCATATTATCAACAAATTACTGCTTAAGCCGGGCATGACCTGCCTTGATATTGGATGCGGCTGGGGCGGGCTTAGTTTTGATCTGGCTCGAAATGGCGGCAAGGTCACGGGCCTGACGCTGTCCGAAGAACAATTTGCTTTGGCCGCCCAACGCCAGAAAAAGAATGATCTTGATGTTGAATTTCTGCTTCAGGATTACCGCCAAGAGATCAGGCAATTTGATCGCATCACGTCTGTGGGGATGTTTGAACATGTTGGACCGGCTATGTTCCGGCGGTATTTTGACCAAGTTGATCGCAACCTGAAACCTGATGGCATCGCCTTGATCCATACCATAGGCCGGCCAAAATCACCCCGGCGGGTATCGCGGTTTATCACCAAATATATTTTCCCCGGCGGCTATATCCCTAGCCTTTCGCAAATCACCACGGCGGTGGAAAAAACAGACTTGTTAATCACTGATGTGGAATGCCTTTATTGGCATTATGCTGAAACCTTGAAACATTGGCGGGTGAGGTTTTTAGAAAACCGCCATATCGCTGTCAAAATGTATGATGAACGTTTCGCCCGCATCTGGGAGTTTTATTTGGCGGGATGTGAGGCTGCTTTTCGCACTAAAGAATTGACGGTTTTTCAAATCCAACTGCGCAAGCGATCAAGCCCTGTTTCCATGACCCGGGATTATATCTATCAGTCCCCCGAAGACTGGACGGCTACTGACGCCGCGCCAGAACGCGCTCACGGTTGAGGATATAATAATTGGCGGTCAGAATAATCACCACGCCAAGAATAAAACCTGAGGTTAATTCTTCTTGGAAAAACACAATGCCGATCATCACCCCCATGGGGATAGAGGTGTAATGCACAGGCGCGAGCACTGATGCCGGGGCAAAACGATGGCTTAACGCCATTAAAAATTGCTGGAAAGAGGCCAAGACGCCAACCGCCACCAGCATCCCCCAAATCGCCAAAGATGATTGCCCATCAGGCCAATCTGCGCCTAGGTATAACGCCAAGCCGCCGGCGGCAAATGTCCCAAAAACATTATACCAAAGCGCGGTGGTAACCGCCTCATCACCCTTACCCAGAATACGCAGGAAAACAAACATCAACCCCGCAAAAAATGGTGAGGCCAGCCCGAACACAACCCCCCATCCTGGGGCTGTTAATTGCGTTGGACCCAACAGGATCATCACCCCGACAAACCCTGCGATCACCGCACCAATTCGGTGGATACCAACTTTTTCACCAATGATAAGCGCCGCTAGAATAGTGATAAAAATCGGCATGGTCTGGCTTAATGCGGTGGCAAGGCTAAGATCAATCATCGACACTGCCAGAAACCATCCTGTCAGGCCTAAAAAACCGCTTAATGTCCGCAGGGCCACCATCTTTTTATTATTGACCTGCATTACGTGTTTACCGCGGCTGATCAGCCCATAGGCAAACAGCAATGGCAAGCAACAGAGATAGCGGAAGAATAAAATCACAATGATGGATAGGCTGGGTTCAAGCCATTTGACAAAAATGGCAATGCCAAAAGAAAAAGCAATCTCAGCGAACAGGGCTGATGCCCCTTTTAAAAGGTCCGACTGGCTGACGCTATTGTCGTCTTGTTCAGCCGTTCCCATCATGATGAAGACCCAAGATTGCGTTCCCGCCAATGTTTCCGGCAAAGCGAGAGGTATTTATCATTACCGCCAATCTCAACCTGATCACCATCTTCGACAGGACGACCCGACCCGTCTAGCCGCACCACCATAATGGCTTTCTTGCCACACCAGCAGATCGTTCTAATCTCCCGCAGGTCATCAGCGATCGACAATAACGTGGCGCTGCCTGGAAATAACTTGCCCTGAAAATCAGTCCGCAAGCCATAGCACATCACAGGAATGCCCAAATCATCACTGACTTCTGACAATTGCCAGACTTGTTCAGGGGATAAGAACTGGGCTTCATCAACCAAAACACAATCTATCGTTTTGATGCTATGCTGGCGGGTGATCATGTCTTTAAGGTTGTCAGCCTCACCAAATTTTTCTGCATCCGCGGCAATGCCAATCCGTGAGGCAATAACGCCTGACCCTGCCCTGTCATCCAGTCGCGCGGTCAGCAAATAAGTCGCCATGCCTTGTTCATGATAGTTATAGGATGCCTGCAGCAATACGGTCGATTTGCCCGCGTTCATGGCAGAATAATTAAAATATAACTTGGCCATGCTAACCCATCAGAACAGCATGATGGCCCGAACAGCCATCATGCTTAATTTAACAATTAAGACCCTAAGATGGCCTTAACTTCCAGATAATCTTCAAAGCCCCATTCGGCTTTTTCGCGGCCATTGCCTGATTGCTTATAGCCGCCAAACGGCGCATCAGGACCGCCCCCTGCGTAATTCAGGTGAATCTGACCGGCGCGCAATCTGCGGGCGACATCAACCATCGTGTCTTTGTCACTGCCTGTTACATAAGCGGCAAGCCCGTAAACCGTGTCATTGGCAATCTCAACCGCGTCATCAAGATCATTGTAAGAAATGATCGACAAAACCGGACCAAAGATTTCTTCTTGGGCGATGGTCATATCATTGGTGACATGGCCAAAGACGGTTGGCTTGACGAAATACCCGCGATTAAGGTTTTCAGGACGGCCTGTCCCGCCAGTCACCAATGTTGCGCCTTCTTCTTGGCCTTTGGCGATCAGGTCTTGGACTTTGCCAAATTGAACATCACTGACCAAAGGACCGATCATCGTGCCCTCTGCTTTTGGGTCACCAACAACATTGTTCTCTGCTGCTGCTTTGGCGATTTCCAAGGCTTCATCGTGGCGAGAGGCAGGCACCAGCATGCGTGTTGGCGCGTTACAGGACTGGCCTGTGTTGCTCATGCAATTATCAACGCCATTGGTGATGGATTCAGCGAAGGCGGCGTCATCAAGAATGATATTGGCTGACTTGCCGCCCAACTCTTGGGCCACGCGCTTAACGGTATCAGCCGAAGCCTTCGCCACCGCAATCCCGCCGCGGGTTGAACCTGTGAAAGACATCATATCAATATCAGGATGCGCTGACATAGCCTCACCCACGACAGGGCCATAACCGTTCACAAGGTTAAAGACCCCTGCCGGCGCGCCTGCTTCATGGATAATTTCTGCAATCACCATCGAGGACAATGGCGCAATTTCAGATGGCTTTAGAACAGCCGTACAACCTGACGCGATACATGGGCCTAATTTGGAGACGACCTGATTGATCGGCCAGTTCCAAGGCGTGATCAGACCGCAAACCCCGATGGGTTCATGGCGGATCAAATGCCCATTTTGTTCAAATTCAAACACATGGTTTTCAAGCGAACGGATGGCGGCTTTCAAATGCCCCAGCCCGACCATGGCTTGCGCGCCACGCGCCAAATCAGTCGGCGCACCCATTTCTGTTTGAATGGCATCGGCAATATCGTCAAACCGCTTTTTATAAATCTCACGAATTTCTGTGACCAATTCAACGCGTTCAGCCCGGGAAGATGCAGCATGTTTAGGAAAGGCTGCTTTGGCGGCCGCCACAGCCTTATCAACATCAGCCGCAGAGCCGACAGAAATCACTGCTGCAACTTCTTCCGTAGCAGGATTAATCACATCAAGTGTTTCAGGAACAACTGGATCAACCCAAGCCCCATTGATATAGAATTGCGTCAACGACATAACGGCACCTTTCTGCGGTTTAAAACTGTCAATGTTAGGAGGATAAAACTGTCAAGTGATTGATCAGTCAAGCATCCCTTTTTCTTCTAGCACTTTACGCGCCGCACGGAAACATTCAAGCGATTGTGGCACGCCACAATAAATCCCAATGACATGGATAATGGCGCGAATTTCTTCGACCGTAACGCCATTGTTAATCGCGCCGCGGCAATGCAATTCCCATTCATGCATTTTGCCCAAGGCACCGATCATGGCCAGATTCATCATCGACCGTGTTTTCGCATCAATCGCATCATCACCCCAACCAAAGCCCCAGCACCATGCGGTCATTGCTTCTTGGAATGGGCGGGTGAAATCATCAGCATTGGCCAAACTTTTCTCAACATATTCTGCGCCTAATGTGGCTTTGCGCTGTTCTAGGCCAATTTCAAATTTATCATCCATGATCGACTTCCCATCATTAATTGTTGATTGCTCAATACTTCAGAACTAACCCGCATCACCCCACTTGGCAAGCCATGACTTCATCGTCAAGATATGCTAATAAATAAGCTTGGTTAATTAAGGACACCAAGGATGATCGCACGGCTTTATTTTAGAACCTTCAAACAGCCTGATATGGTTCAGCGGATGTTGGGGACAATCGACACCCATGTCATGAACAGGATCGCGGCGGTAACTGCATCACTGATGGTTTATGTCCCCCATGACCACCCCAATCGAATGGTTGAGTTATGGGAATACCCTGATGATGAATCCATGGCTTGGGTGCGGCAATCCATGCAGGGCGCAACGGTGATCCCTGATGCCATGCTGCCAGAAAATGAGATTCATAATCTTGATCTGGTGTTATCCCATAACGCCGATTGGGAATGAATCAGTTTTGGGCGGCTTGCCTTGCCCGGGCGGAATCAGCATCGGTGACATAAATCAGCCCAGCCAGCCGCCGCATCATGGCGCTTTCCAGATCATCCACATGATCATCGGCCAACACCACCTGCCAGAGTTTTTCCATCAAGTATAATTTTTCATCCATGCTGTAATGGGCATTGACGCGTTTTGTCCAACCATAGAGATCGCTGGCATTGATGGCGTCTTCTTTGGCCTCAGCCATCAAAGCAACGGTTTCATCATGGCTCAGGCCAAATTCTTCTTCTAGGATGCGTTCAACCATGGCGATTTCATCTTGGTCGGCATTGCCATCAACAAAGACGGCACGGAACAACAAAGCCGCTGCTGCCAAGCGCAATTCTTCTTCATGGCTCATTTCTGTGTTTTCAGGGCCAGCCATTATTTTCTTCACCAGATCAAACATCGCATCCTGCCTTTCCGCAAGTCATCGTGATAAGACGTTATGTGTTGTAACTGCTCTGAAATAGATCAGCAATAGAACAATAAAAGGGATGGGACAAATGCCCCATCCCTTTATGACCCCACCCCTTTATAAATTGTCTTTGGTTTTCATCAGGCGCTGGCTTCCTGTAAATCAGGGGTAGATTGATCAGATGATACGCCTTCGAAAGTCAAAGCATCTGCTTTCGCATCAAGATCAATATTGATGCGGTCACCATCATCAAACTGATGATCCAAAAGCCGTTTCGCCAAAGCGTTATGGATTTCATTTTGAATCACCCGCTTTAATGGTCGCGCCCCAAATTGCGGGTCATAGCCTTTATCCCCTAACCAGAGGCGGGCCGCCGCGCTGACATCAATTTCCATGCCTTGGTCGGCCAAACGTTTTTCCAATTGGGCCAATTGCAGGTCAACAATTGTTGCCATATCATCACGCCCCAACCGCCTGAACAGGATCGTAGCATCAAGTCGGTTCAAAAATTCTGGCCGGAAGACATGGGCCAATTCATCCATCACCGCATCTTCAGCATCTTGGCTTGGTGCTGTTTCTGGCAAGGCCAAGAGATGCTCAGCACCGATATTTGACGTCAGCAAGATCAAGGTGTTGCGGAAATCAACCCGCCGCCCTTGGCCATCGGTCAGGTGGCCTTCGTCCAAAACCTGCAACAACACATTGAAAATATCCGGATGGGCTTTTTCAATTTCATCAAACAAGATAATTTGATACGGCCTGCGCCGCACGGCTTCGGTCAGGCTGCCGCCATCTTCGTAACCGACATATCCTGGCGGGGCGCCAATCAGGCGTGAAACCGCGTGCTTTTCCATATATTCGGACATATCCATGCGTAAGATTGCTTGGGTGTCATCAAACAGGAATTGCGCCAAAGATTTGGCCAATTCTGTTTTCCCCACTCCTGTTGGCCCCAACATCAGGAAACTGCCCATCGGTTGATTAGGGTCACTGATCCCTGCCCGTGCCCGCCGAATGGCATTGGAAACTGCCGCAATGGCATCAGGCTGGCCCACCACGGTTTCGGCCAAACGATCTTCCATATGAAGCAAGCGTTCTTGTTCGCCTTCGAGCATTTTTTCAACAGGGATTCCTGTCCAACTGCTGATCACTTGAGCGATATGTTGGGCGGTCACATCTTCTTCAAAAATACCTGAAGACGACACCGCGTCTTTGGCGGCGGTCAATTCTTGTTCCAGCCTTGGCAACGTTGCATAGGTCAATTCCGCCGCTGTTTCCAACTGGCCATCACGCTGAGCAACCTGCAAGCCATGGCGGGCATCTTCCAATTCTTGTTGCAGGCGGCTGATCTCATTGCGTTGCGCCGTCACATCATTCCAATCTTTGGTCAGGTCCGCCGATTGAGCCTCTAGGTCTTTCAATTCAGCCTCAATGGTTTTCAGGCGTTTTGCTTTGCGGGCATTGCCATCTTTCTGAAGCGCGGCGGCTTCGATTTTCAACTGAATGATCGCACGATCAATACGGTCCAATTCTTCGGGTTTGCTATCCGATTGTATCCGCAAATGGCTGGCGGCTTCATCCATGACATCAATCGCTTTATCGGGCAAAAACCGCTCATTGATATACCGATTGGACAGTCTTGCCGCGGCAATAATCGCGTCATCACTGATCCGAACACTATGGTGCAATTCGTATTTTTCTTTCAGACCACGCAACACAAACACCGTGTCTTCAACAGTGGGTTCATCGACAAAGACAGGTTGAAAGCGCCGGGCGAGGGCTGAATCTTTTTCGATATATTTGCGATATTCATCAAGGGTTGTTGCGCCAATACAATGCAACTCACCGCGTGCCAAAGCAGGCTTCAGCAAATTTGACGCATCCATCGCGCCATCCGTTTTGCCCGCCCCGACCAATTGGTGCATTTCATCAATAAATAAAATGATCTGACCGTCTTGGTCTTGGACTTCTTTCAGCACCGCTTTCAGACGTTCTTCAAACTCACCGCGATATTTCGCGCCAGCAACCAGCGCCCCCATATCCAGCACCAGCAGGGTTTTATCCAGCAAAGCCGATGGCACTTCACGGTTCACAATGCGCTGAGCCAAACCTTCGGCAATGGCGGTTTTCCCCACCCCGGGCTGTCCGATCAGGACTGGATTATTTTTCGTGCGGCGGGATAAAATCTGGATGGTGCGGCGCACTTCGGCATCCCGCCCAATGACCGGGTCAAGCCGCCCTTTACGGGCGCGATCCGTCAGGTTGGTGGCATAACGGCTGAGCGCTTCAAATGTGTCTTCACCTTGATCTGTATCAATGGTGCGCCCCGCCCGCTGGGCATCAAGCGCGGCGGTAATACGCGCTTTATCGACCCCGGATTTGGCCATTAATTTGGCAATCGGTTCGTTTGACGCCGCCATCGCCACCACAAGACAATCAGCGGCAACAAAAGCATCGCCTCGCTTTTGGGCATCATGTTCAGCCTCAGCCAGTATTTTAGCCAGACTGGAATCAAGGGTTAATTGCCCACGACCCGTTCCGGTAACACTGGGCATATTCGCCAGCGCGTCTTCTAAAAGGGTTTTGAGTTGAGTGCTGTCACCACCGGCACGGTCTATCAACACCGCCGCAATGGTGTTTTCACTTTCAAGCAAAGCATCAAGCAGATGTTCAGGGCAAAGCCGCTGGTGGTCAGCCCTTAAGGCTATGTTTTGCGCTTCACCAAGCGCATTACGGACAAGCGCCGTTAATCGATCCATATTCATTGGCATCTCCATCGTTCATTTTGACCCTATCGGCATCAAAATTGTCATCATGAAGCCCCCACCCAAAGGCATGGGGGACGGTTTCCCGTTACTCTGTATATGGGAAGGGATAAAGCGTCTTTCAATATGCCCGATCAAGATCAAGTCAAAGGCCGGCAGGGGCGCTAAATCGGCTTTTGAAAAATCGTCACATTGCGGGAGATGCGGTTAATTTTAAGGCCAAATTCCTCGCCAATAAACGCCAATGTTTCTTCGCGATAAAAAGCCACATGGGTTGGGTCTCGCCGATAATACCAATGGGCAAACGCGGCGTCATCATCTTGCAGATTGGTCATAATCGCCAGCCATCCGCCCGCGCGAACTGACGCCAGCATTTGTTTAAATCCATCATGGGGATGGTGGAAATGTTCAACCACTTCTGTTGCCATCACCGCATCATATTCGGCCGATAACACCGAAGGATGGGGGGCGTAGAACGGATCATAAAGCGCCACTTGATGGCCGGCATGACGCATCATTTCCGCCAGCGCAGGTCCTGGGCCTGATCCAAAATCAAGCAAGGAGGATGACGGCGGTAATAGCGCCATAAGCGGGTCTGCCAAACGGCTTAAAAACTGCTGATAGCCAATGTCATCAACCCTGTTGTCATGCTGATCATAATGGGCTTTTTCTTCAAGAGGCGCTGGCAAATCATCGTCATGCATCATCCGCAAGCCGCAATGATCACAGGCCAAATATGCCTTTCCGTCAACCACCATAAAATCGCGGGCTTGTTGGCGGCAAAGCCGACAGGTGGAGGTTAATTCTGCCATAGGCTTGGCCGCGGGGCATGGCGGGTTTGCATCAAAGACCGGTTGATAATAATCACCGGCAATAGCCCCGCCACAACAATTAATAACGCGGGCAAAGCGGCATCTTCCAGCATCTCATCTTTGGCGAATTGATAGGTTAAGGTGGCCAATGTGTTAAAATTAAACGGGCTTAACAATAGCGTCATGGGCAATTCTTTCATGATATCAACCAAAGCCAATAACAGCCCTGCCAGCACCGAAGGCCGCAACAACGGCAAAGTGATGCGCCCCACAGAGACAACAAACCCATGCCCCATTACTTGACTGGCGGGCATCAGATTCATCGGCAGGCGTTTTAACCCGGATTGCACCGCGCCATACCCCACCGCTTGATACCGCACCACATAGGCAAAGATCAAAACAATCAATGACCCGCTTAAAAGACTGCTGTCAGGGACGGCGATTGCGCGCCAACCTTCATCGATCACCTGCACAAAACCCAAAACACCAATGGCAAGGATCGTCCCAGGCACGGCATAGCCTGACGCGGAGATGGCGGCGATGATCCGCCCAATGCGCCCCGACCGATATTCCGCCAGAATGCCGATGACCATGGCCACCATCACGATAATGCCGCTGCTGATACCAGCGATCATCAAAGTATTGGCAATGGCATCACCTGTGCCCATAGGGGCGGCGGTGGCAACATCCCGCAGCACAAAAGACAGCAAGACCCCAACAGGGATGATAAAGCCCAAAATAATCGGCAGCA
>WTHX01000087.1:17316-26242 GCA_011522975.1 Alphaproteobacteria bacterium
GGCGATTTGGGCGGCGGCGGTTAAATTGCCCGAGCCAAGCCAGACATTGAAAATCCCGAGGGTTAGGGTATCCAGCGCAAAATATTCCACCGTGCCAAAATCAGACACGACTTCCATCATCACCAAGGCTAAGCCAGCCACAATGGCAGGCCGCGCCAAAGGCAAAGCGATGGTGGAAAAAATATTACCGCCAGACATTCGGGCGGCTTCAAACAACCGTGTTGAAGTCAGGCGAAAAGCGGTTCGCGTGGTGATGTAAACATAAGGATAAAGCACCGCCCCCATAATCACCATAGCCCCGCCCATGGACCTGATTTCAGGAAACCAATAATCGCGGGCGGATTGCACCCCTAAAAGATCGCGCAACGCGGTTTGCACAGGCCCGGCATATTCAAAAAAATCAGTGTAGGTATAGGCAATAATATACGCCGGTACCGCCGCCGGCAGGACCAGCATCCATTCAAGGATCGACCGACCGGGAAATTGATAGCGGCTGACCACCCACGCGCTGCTGACCCCAAAGAAAAGAGCAATCACCGCAACCCCCGCCATCAGCACCATTGTGTTCAAAAAATACCGCCCCAGAACTGTGGCGAATAAATGCTGCATCAAGCCACCGGTCTCACCCCAGGCCAGAAAGACTAGCGCCACAATTGGCATCAACAATACCCCACAAATCGCCAGTTGAATCCATTCGGCAGGCTGAACAGACAAGCGTTTTTTGGGGTCAGTCAATTTTAAGAAATTCAATTTTGGGGCGGTCACGGAAGATAACCTTTTGAACATCAAGGGATCGCTCTCAGATTAATCAAGCCCCACGCCTTCTGCAACCGCAAATGATAACTATTCGCGATTTGTGGCGTCACCTGATGCGATCTATTTTTGAGGCAATCATTGAATGTTTAAGATTTTTTGATTTTCCGACCGAATAACTCAAGCCGATGGCCAACCAATTCAAACCCCATATCATGGGCAATTTTTTCTTTAAGAGCTTCAAGTTCTTCATGTTGGAATTCGTGGATTTCACCACTATCGACATCCACCAAATGTTCATGGTGTTCCCCTGATAATTCATAGCGGGCTTTGCCGTCACCAACATCAAGTTTATCGATAATACCGGCTTGTTCCAGAACGCCTACCGTCCGATAAATCGTCGCCAAAGAGATCGTGTTATCAATCTCAATCGCACGCCGGTAGATGGTGTCCACATCAGGATGGTCATCTGAATCATCAATCAATTCAATAATGATTCGGCGTTGATTCGTCATGCGAACGCCAGCTTCAAGGCATCTATCAATTACAGGCAACATGTACAGGTCTTCCTTTTAGAATGATTTTAACATGTTGCTGAAAAACCGCAAGATAGAGACGGTTCAGCATTTGAAATCATTAATGATAAAAATATCAAGAATGGCGCAAAGCCAATCCTTAATCGCTTGATTTAGGGCTGTATTGAACGGCTTGGCCCAAGGCAATCGCGCCGCCTGATTTCACGACACAACAAACACCGCCTCGCCATCCCGGCGTCATGGCCCGGCGTAATCCTTCGCGTTTGCCTTCCATAATCTCGCAAGGGTCTGTTTCCATCGCCACTTCTAAGGTTACGTCACCAATGGTGAAAACACCGCCTTCTTCTTGAGGGCTGCGCATCCCCCGAACATAGAGATTGGCACGGCGTTCCACCCAATCCATCGAAGGGCCAGTTTCAGCAACAGCATCATTCCAATCGTCTTCAAAGAGAATAGAAATTTGGCGGCCTCTTTTTTTGCCGCGGGCATCGCCATCAATTCCTGTTTCAACGGCAACGCTGACGGCATCACGGGTTTCCATATCGGCCATGATTTTAGGGGCGATTGCAATTCCGATAATTTCACATTTCTGATCTGACATTGCGGTTTCCTTTCTTGATGACCCAACAGATTTTATATTTCTGCGCGGCCTTTAAATTCACGCCATTTAATGGTGGCGTTTGCCCCCAACCAAGCGAATGGTTTTGGCGGTAATTTTGACGGCGCATCCGCCGCCAGCATTTCATCGGCGATTGGGGAATTGGCTTGGGTTGATAATTCCGCCGCCGCGATCCCTGCTAATGTGCCTTTTGCTGTGCCCAAGCCATTTTGACAACAGGCGGCGATAATACCGTCATCCACCGCGCCAAAGGCTGGGGCGGAATTATAACTTAAACACAACCGACCTGACCAACGGTACTCCATTTTAAGGCCTTTTAACATGGGAAAGCGGCGATCAAAGCCTTTATCTTGGTCACGGCCATAACGGGCCACGCGGTCTTCTGACACTTCCATGGATGGGTCAAAAGACCAGCGGTTTCTGATGACAATGCGGTCCCCGCCAGCGCCGCTGATTTTCCGCACCGTACTGCCCATTGGATCAGAAGGGGTAACGCCCCAGCGTTTTTGCCCACCAAGGGCTTTGATCTGATCATCATTCATGGCCTCGGTCATCGACGCATAGGTAAAGACATGCATCAGCCTGCCTTTGAAAAAACCAAAACTTTCCGCATGGCCATTAACCGCCAGAATAATTTTAGGCGTGGTGATCTTGCCATGGGGCGTGCCGACCACCCAATCTTGGCCTGATTTGGTCATGGTCAAAGCCGGGGTTTTTTCGTAAATCTCAATCTTGGAGGCTAAACCCTTGGCTAAACCGCGAATATATTGCGCGGGCTGCAATAAAACCGTCCCCGGCATATAAAGCCCTGCCGAATAAAAACGGCTGCCTGTCACCTCATGCATGGATTGTTCATCCAGCAACTCATAGCCTTCACCCAAACGGTCAAGATGGGCGGCGTAATCTTGATTATGATGCAGGCCAGCATCGGTCACCGCGCCATTAATGCGGCCTTGGGCATCAACAGTTTCTTCAGGCAAGTCAAATTCTTCGGCAACTTCTTTGGCAAAATCAATCGCTTGGCGGTTTAATTTGATCTGCCATAGGTCTTTATCCAGACTTGAGGTGTATTGATCCGACGACAGGTCATGGGGCAAATCGATCATAAAGCCTGAATTGCGCCCAGCAGGGCCTTGGGCAATGCGGGTGGCATCAATCACCACCACACGATCACCGCCGCGCAATTGCGTTAGCCGCCTGGCGGCAGAAAGCCCGGCAAATCCAGCCCCAATCACCAGCCAATCACAGGTGATATCTTCGTCTAATTGCGGGTATATCGGGGCTTCTGGCAGGATGGAATCCCATGCCGCAGGCCCCGGGTCCCTTGGTAATTGACGGGTTTTATACCCAATTTTCATCAGTCTAATGTCTCAGGCTTAGGGTCAGAAAGATCAACCCAAATGGTTTTGATCTCAGTGTATTGATCATGGGCGGCAAGGCTGTTGTCGCGGCCGCCAAAACCTGACTCACGATAGCCGCCAAATGGCGTTGTGATATCGCCTTCACCATAGTTATTGACCGTCACTGTCCCAGCCCGCATTTGCCGAGCCAAGCGCAGGGCTGAACGGATATTGGATGAAAAGACTGATCCCGCCAGCCCGTAGTTCGTGTCATTGGCAATCTCAATGGCTTCTTCGGCAGAACCAACCTCAATCACCGATAAGACGGGGCCAAAAATTTCATCCCGCGCCAAGGGATCATCGGTTTTGATATTGTCAAAAATGGTTGGCGCAACACCCGCACCATCAGGGCTGTCGCCACCTGTGATCGGTTGATGCCCTCTCTTTTTAGCAGCATCGATCATAGAGGTTACTTTTTTGAAATGATCTTGATCCACCAACACCCCCATGCGATTGACCGGGTCAAGGGGGTTGCCATGACGCCATTCTTTGACATGGTCCATGATCCGCGCCATCAGATCAGCCTTGATATCTTTATGGACAATCAAGCGTGAAGTGGCGGAACAATTCTGCCCCATATTCCAAAACGCGCCATTGACGATATGGCCAGCAATATGGTCAAGGTCTTCTGCATCATCCAAGACAATAGCAGGGTTTTTGCCGCCGCATTCCAACGTGACTTTCTTTAGGTTGGAATCCGCCGCATAGCGCAGAAAACGCCGTCCTGTTTCGGTTGACCCTGTAAAACTGACCATATCAATATCAGGATGCAGCCCCATGGGCTCACCTGTTGTGGGGCCATCACCGGGTAGGATCTGTAAGATCCCTCGCGGCAAGCCTGCTTCCATGGCCAGTTCTGCAATCCGAAGAGCGGTCAGTGGCGTTTGTTCTGCTGGCTTAACGATCACCGCATTGCCCGCCGCCAAAGCAGGCCCAATTTTCCACGCCATCATCAACATGGGGAAATTCCACGGCAGGACACAGCCGACAATCCCAATAGGTTCACGGACGATCATCGCCATGGCATCATCCCCCACAGGGGCGGTCTGGTCATAGATTTTGTCAATCGCTTCCGCGTGCCATTTGATGGTGGTGATGGTTTCGGGAATATCAATCTCGGCACAATCACGGATCGGCTTGCCGCTATCGATGGCTTCCATCACCGCCAATTCATGACGATTGCGGGTGATCAGTTTACATAGGCGGATCAAAACATCTTTGCGCTCTGATGGATGCAGGCGGCTCCAAGACCCTTCATCAAAGGCTTTGCGGGCTTCCATCACCGCGTCATCTACATCTTCTGCCGTGCATTGATGGATCGAGGTGATCACCTCACCCGTTGCCGGATTGGTGATCGGCATAGCATCACCGCGTCCTTTTCGGAAACTGCCGTTAATAAAAGCCGCTGATGGCGGGGTCAGGCTAGCAGCAATGGCGGTATAGTCTTCTTGGCTCAACACATCGGTCATGATGCGGACTCCTCTTCGATACGCTTGATCACAGTATTCATGGTGGCAATGACCTGGGCCAGATCACGCTTTTCATCTTTATTAAGGGGTTTCAACGGCAGTCGTGGCGGGCCAGATGGCAGCCCCCGCAACGCCATGCCATGTTTGATGCATTGCAAAAACTTACCGCCTTGTTCCAGCACTGTCATCAGCGGCAGCATCGCGGTCATGATGCGGCGACCTTTGGTGAAATCACCTTCGATCACACAAGCCTGATAAAGCGCTTTATGCGCCCCCATGGCAAAGTTGCTGGCGGCACAAACCCATGATTGCGCCCCCCAAGCAAAGAATTCCAAGGCCTGGTCATCCATCCCGCAACTGAGCGCGATATGCGGATAGCGCCGCGCCAGCAAATGAACGCGGTTAATATCACCTGATGATTCTTTGATGGCTTTGAAATTGGAGGACTGGCCAACACGGTCTAAAAATTCTTCATCCATCATAGAGCCCATGCGCCCGGGATAGTTATAGAGCATGACCGGCATATTCACACTGCGCTCAACCGCCAATGCATGAAGCGCGTTCTCACGGCCTGTTGGCAAAGAATAAGGCGGGGTGGCAATCAAGATAGCATCGCAACCCGCGGCTTTGGCTTCACCCGCCAATTGGATTGAATCTTCCGTCCGCAACGCGCCTGTGCCGCCGATAACTGGAACACGGCCATTGATATGCGCCGTGCCGAATTTCAGCATATCAATGCGTTCTTCCATGCTATGGGCGTAATATTCTCCAGTGGTGCCAGCGATGATAATGCCATCGACACCTTCTTCAATCAGATGGTCCAGCACTTGGGCAAACCCATCACGATCAATGCTCATATCATCATGGCATGGGGTGATGGCTGGGGTATAAATCCCTTTAAATTCCATAATATTTCTGCCTTCGTTAAATAACCGCTAAAAAATTGAATATCTTCGCTTGATTTCATATCAATTCCGGTTGATCGTATCGGTTAAATTTTGAAACACAAACAAATTTCTCAATCCAAATCTAAATTCGTTTTTGACGATATATGCAGGGTAAAAAAATGGATGCTGAACAGAACTTAAAAGCCCGCCGTGGGGGACGTGGTGAACGCCGCGCGCTCCGGACCGCTGTCAGTGATGCGATGCTGCCCACCTTAAAGCAGAATCTGCCGCTTGTTGAGCCGATGAGCCCTGAGGAAATCGAAAAAATCGACAATGCCTCCATGTCTATTCTGGAAGACGTTGGGGTGGTGTTCCGCGATGATATCGCCCTTGAAGATTGGAAAAAAGCAGGGGCGAAGGTTGACGGCGATCTGGTTAAAATTGATCGCGGCCTTGTGCGGGAATTGATCGCTTCCATCCCGTCCGAGATCACCTATCATGCCCGCAACCCTGAACGGAATGTTGATATTGGCGGGATTAATTCGATCTTCATCCCTATGACAGGCGCGCCATATTTGCGTGACCTTGATGATGAACGCCGTAATCCGACTTTGGATGATCTGGCGAATTTCCATAAATTATCGCATATGTTGCCGGGGCTGCATTCGTCGGCGCATCACATTGTTGAGCCTATGGATCACCCTGTGTCCCACCGCCATTTACGGATCACTTATTCATCCATGAAACATTCCGACAAAACCTTTATGGGCATGACAACATCGGGCAAGAACGCCGAAGATGTTTTGGATATGTGCGCCATTCTGTTTGGGGAAGAATTTCTGGAACATAACGCTGTCGTGACAGGCAATTGTAACGGCAATTCACCTTTGGTCTGGGATGAAACCATGCTCAGCGCCATGCGCGCCTTTAACCGTCGCAACCAGCCTGTTTTATGCTCACCCTTTGTTTTGGGCGGTGCCAATACCCCTGCTTCCACCGTGCCATCGGTGGCGCAGTTAAACGCCGAAGCCCTATCGGCATTGGCCTATACCCAAGTGGTGCGGAAAGGATGTCCTGCAATTTATGGGCATTACCTGTCGACTGTTTCCATGCAATCGGGGGCGCCGATGGCAGGCACGCCTGAGATCAGCCTGATGAATTTCATGATCGGTCAGATGGCGCGCTATTATAATGTGCCGTGGCGGACGTCCAATACTTTGGGCGGCGCCAAGACATTGGATGCCCAAGCCGGCTATGAAAGCGCAACCACCTTAATGGCGGTGGTGCTTTCAGGGGCGAATTATATTTGGCATTCCGCCGGCTGGAACGAAGCGGGGATGCATTGTTCGATGGCGAAATTCATCATTGATGCCGAACAATGTGAGATGGCTTATCGGATGATGCAGGGACTCAATTGGGGGGATTTTGATGAAGCCCTTTCAGCGGTCAGGGATATCGGCCCCGGCGGGCATTACTTGGGTCATGAACACACCCAAGCCAATTTCCAGAAAGCCTTCTTCATGCCAAAATTATTCGACAATAATTCCTATGAACAATGGGTGGCCGAAGGGTCGAAAGATGCCACCACCCGCGCCTTGGAAAAAGCCCGCAAATTGCTGAATGAATATCAAGAACCGCGGCTTGATGAAGGGGTTAATGAGGCGCTGTTGGATTACATCGCACGGCGTGAACGCGAGATTCCCGCCGAAGATGCCCTTAATCAAGATTATTGATCAGGATTATTGATCAAATCACGGCTTTTTCAATAAATGGGTCGTTTTTCCGAATACGGTCAAAACCAAGCGGCGATAGATCAAGGCTTCGGTAACCACCATAGGTGATCAATTCAGAAACGCCGCGCCCCATGGCGGGTGATTGTTGAAACCCATGGCCGGAAAACCCATTGGCCATGACGAAATTTTCAACCTCATCATGGCGGCCAACAATTGCATTTTGATCAAGCGTGTTATAGGCGTAATGCCCGACCCAAGAATTAGTGACTTTAATCGCTTCAAATTGCGGGATGCGATTGGCCACCGCAGGCCAGATTTTATCCTCCCAAATGCTATGATCAAATTCGAAATCATCAAAATCAACCGCCGGGTCAATATCAGGCGGGCAGCCACAGAGATAATATTGGCCATCGGTGCGCATATGCACCCCTGACGGATCAATCGTCAGCGGCAAATCTCGATCAAGGGGATTTTGCGCATCAAAAATAAACGTGTACCGGCGGCGCGGCTCCACAGGCAATTCCACCCCTGCCATGGCCGCGGTCACCGCCGCCCTTGGACCTGACGCATTGACGACTGTCCCTGCTGAAATCACTTCACCTGATGCCAAAGTGACATCTGTGACTTTCCCGCCGTCACGGCCGATGGCCACAACTTCGCCATGGAGATATTCCACCCCATTTTGACGGGCTTTTCTTTTCCACCAATCAAACAGCGTATTGCCGTCAAAATAACCTTCATCTTTGGTGTTATGAGAGCCCAGAACAATGCCATCAAGATTGTAAAACGGATATTCAGCGGCAATTTCATCAGGGGTCATGATGCGCGTGCCTGCCCCCAAATCTGATTGTAATTTCTGATTCTCAATCAAGACATCGGCCAAGGCTTGGTTATCCGCCAGATACATGTAGCCATAATTTTGCAGCAACACATCAGGCACGTCAGGGTCATCATGCATAAATGACCTGAAGTTTTTGACAAATTCAGCCCCGAATTGAGAGATTTTAATATTCACTTCGGTTGAAAATTGCTGACGAATACAAGAATTGGTGCAGGTTGTGGAAGAATTTTCATAACTGGGGTTGCGCTCCACCACCAAAATTGAGCCTTGGAAATCAGGGTTATCTGATAAAAACCATGCAATCGATGACCCGATCATGGCACCACCAATAATCACCACATCATATGAAGATTGATTTGCAGAAGTGCTAAAACCTGGATGGGCCATTTGTATCCCCTTTAGATAGAATGTTTTTTAAGATTATCTCAAATATCGGGACGTGCAACCACAATGAGCATTGATAGATTCATTTAGATTATCCTTATATATGGATTTACTAATATATTGATATGAGTATAGTGATCATGAATTTGCTTAATGATGCGGTATATTAATGTTGCGCAACCTCAAAATATCTAAATTCAAAACACATCATTTTGGAAAGTCACTTTCAGCCGCAACCCTGGTTGTTTGCATGTCATTGGGTTCTGCTGGCCAAATGGCTTGGGCGCAATCTGGCGAAGCTAGC
>WTHX01000091.1 GCA_011522975.1 Alphaproteobacteria bacterium
TTATCCTTTGGTAACAGGATTTGCCCTATTGGGGGCGGCGGCATTGGTGGTTATGATTTGGACAGATTATGCACACAACGATCAAGATGACACCATCAAAGAAGGGCAGTCATGACCATCAAGACCATTTTATATTCAAGCCTGACGGCATTGTTATTATCACAACAACCAGCCCTCGCCAATGACGCGGCGGTTGAGGCCATGGGCGAATACCTGATGTTTCAAGATTATCAATCGGGCATCATTATGCCGCAACAGATTGACCAGTCTATTTTTGAACGGGTTGTGTTTATCGACACCAGATCAGAAGAAGAATTTAGAGCCGCCACCATTCCTGGCGCCCGCCATATTGAATGGCGTGAGGTGATCGAGCGGATCGATGACATTCCCGAAGATCAAAAAACGATCTTATTCTGCAACACAGGCGCGCTTTCCGCCCAAGCGGTTTTTGCCTTGCGTGTGGCGGGGCGGGAAAATGTTTTGGTATTGCAAGGCGGATTTTCAGGCTGGCAACAAAATGCGGCTTACCAGCCTGAATAACATATTAATTCGCCGTGCCAATTTGGTGCTGGGTTGCAGACAGGGCAGGGATTTTTTCAGGTGTCATGGCGAAATATTGAATGTCATTATCCGACTTTAAGATATAGGTTGTGCCGCCATTGCCGTCATCAAACTGATCATAAAGTGACGTGTTGTTCAGAGTTGCTGTTGTGACTTGCGCAACATCACCATCCAATGTCGAATAAATCACGCCGTCTAAATCCCATGCCACATTAGAATCGCTTATTAATTCATACGTGCCGCCGTCATAACTCCATTCAGACATATCAAAATTAATGACTTCTGTGTTGGTGACATAAGTGTTCAAAGATGCAGGATCACTCGACAGGTTGATGTATTCATTGGCGGTGGTTTCATAAATCGAAGTATCAAAAGACCCGATCAAGCCATCGATGACATTGCTGCCATCAGAGATCGATGCAAAGCCGCCCATAAAGGAAATATCGGCAGAACCGCCACCTGAACCGCTATGACCTGAATTGGAATAAAGCACCTTTGAGGCTTGGCTTTCGCCGTTGAAATTGGTGTTGATCGTGCCATCAATATCCGCATAGGTCTGACCATTAATCGCAAGATCATTGAAATCAACAGTCCCTGTGACGGCGGTGGTTTCATAATTCAAGGTAACGGTGTAATCAACAGAGCCTGACCCTTGCAGGTTGGATGTGAATGTCGCATAGCCATTGCTGTTGTAACTCTCCGGCACAGTAACCGTGGTGGAACCCCGCCCTAGTGATAGCCCTGAACGGGTGAATGTCGCTGAGCCTGCGTAAGTTTCTGAAACAAGACCAGCATATTTATTGTTGTAAAGCGCCAGCTGTTCAGCAAATTCATCACCTTGCAGCAAAGACGGATCATTGACGATGGAATAACTGCCTGAGTCTTCCTTGATCTGCAGATACAATGGGGTCTCCCCACCGATCAAGAATCCTAAAAGGCGGCTGTCAAAGTTGATGCTTTCGAACCCTGCTTCTTCCAATTCGCCTTCAGGGATGCCCAGCTGTTCGGCCAGACCTGAACTCAAGACATAACTGGCCAGATCGCCGATATTGACATTACCTTCATCGTCACTGGCGATATTGGTGGTGACAAGCGTGACAATATCCTCAATCGTCTCGACGGTCTCAGGGGTTAACACAGGGCCTGCCGCAACTGTTTCATCGCCTTCACCTTCACCTTCGCCTTCGGGGGCGTTCGGGTCAACCGCCGCACGTAGAGCGGTGATATCAATGGTGACGGTTTCAAGAATATCGTTCAAAATATCTTCAGGCACAGGGAAGGGGGCTTCAATCGCACCAATATCAGAAATGCTCGTGCCCCAACCTGACGTGAAAATATCTACAGGTTCAGGCGATACATCAGAAGAAACCGCAATCGCACCGGATAACAAAATCACATCTGAGTCGCCGTTGTTTTTAACCCGGCCTGCAACGGTTGTCCCACGGATAGACGCGGTGGCATTCGGCAGGTTGAGCGCAACATTGTCAGGCTTCTGGCTGGCGATTTTGCCTGAAATAAATTTAAACGTCCCTTTGGTGATTGTGGCCGAAAGGCTGGAGGTTTCCGCATCAGCAGGATCATAGACAAATTCATCAAAAATAATGCTGGAATCAGGGCCAATGGTGAAAACGGTCTGGTCTTTCAGCAAAATTTGAAGGTTGGTGTCAGGGCCCGTTGCGATCTCATCATTCAAATAAATCGGGTCACCAATGCCTGCGCTTCGGCCAATCACTTCGCCTGATTCATCCTGATACGAAATCCGAATATCACCTGAAGTGAAAGCCACAACCCCTGAAACAGGGCGTTTGATCTGCGCGGTTGCAACAGAAAGACTGGCGGTGATGAATAAAACAAAAGCAATTAAGACGCGCAACATGGCAACACCTACCCAATACACTCAATAAATAAGATTTTGCTAATATATCAGCCTGTTTCCGAGAAAGCGATGACCTATTTGGTTAAGCCGATCACTTTTCTGTGATCGCGCATTTTAGAGGTTTGAGGTTTAAATTGGCGTGGGTGTGGCGTTAAACGCAGGCGCGCTCAAACAGGCTTCAACCCCGCCAAAATCTTCAATCCTTTTTTGCTGGTCTTGAAAAGCCATGGCATTGATGGCGTCAGGGTCGCAAATCGCCTGCAAACGTCTTTCCCCTTCTGCCCGCGCCGCTTGGTGATGCGCCTCGGTTGATGCGGATAGGTCATGGTTTTCTTGCGGGTCTTCGGCCAGATTAAACAATTGCGGGGCATGGCCAGCATAGGCGATATATTTCCAATCCCCCCAAGCCACCATGAAATATCCTGTGTCCGATCCGCCATCATGATATTCGCTAAACAGGCTGCGGTCATAGTCAGGGTCTGATCGGGCGGTTGTCATTAAATTCAGCCCCGGCCAATCGGCTGGTTGTTCCAGCCCGGCCAGCGCCATGGCGGTTGCAGGAATATCAAGCAGATGAACAGCATCGTCTCTGTTTTGGCCTTGGGGAATACCAGGGCCATTAACGATCATCGGCACGGCCACAGAGCCTTCATACATGGCCATTTTTGTCCAAAAGCCATGATCTCCCAGCAATTCCCCATGGTCTGAGGTGTAAATCACCAGCGTGTCTTCAGCATGGCCTGACTGGCGGAGAGCATCCATCACTTGACCCACGCAATGGTCCATAAAACTGACCAAAGCGAAATAGGCGGCGCGAGCCTCTTTCGCACGTTCAGGGGTGAAATAATCTTCGTAATCAAAAAACTTTCTCAAAGTGTTAAGCGCCGGATGATCATGGATCGAAGCAATGGCCTCAGGCATATCATCAGCGTCATAAAGGGCAAGATAATCATCAGGGGCAATCAATGGATAATGGGGGCTGACAAAAGAAATAAACCCCGCGAATGGCGTCGGGTCATCTGATTTCTCAGCCAGCCAGTCTTGGGTCGCTTGGGTGATGGCGCGGTCGTAATCCGTGTAACTGGACGCCCCGCCGCCAACCTCACGCGCCAATTCTTCTGCCGCATCAAATTTCGGCGGGTCTTCGCGCAACAACCCGATGGGCCAGCCCCGTTCCCCCACAATATGCATCGGTAAAATCTCACGGCTAAAGCCATTGTCGATCTGCCCTGAATGGAAATGCAATTTGCCGATTGATGTGGTTTCATACCCCGCGTCCCTCAGGTGATGCATCCAAGACCGCGGCTTGCCATTATAGGCGGTGGCGCTGTCCCAAAATCGGTTTTGATGCACATAAGTGCCGCAAGCCAATGCCGCCCGTGCCGGCACACACATAGGCGATGGCGTATAAGCGCGGGAGAATTGCGTGCCGCCATTGGCCAAGGCATCAAGATGTGGGGTTATTATCCGGCCATCTGAAAACCGTCCCAAGGAATCAAAGCGGTGTTCGTCAGATATAATCACCAGCAGGTTTTTTGCTTTGGCCATCGACATGACCTTCCACTATTAGCGTCATCTTAGCCATAAAGCATGACCACAAATTTCAGGATAATCAATCGCGATTATTGAGCCAAAAGTACCTGATTAATTTCTTTTGTTAACCTTTATGGTCAAAAATTTCCACTCTTTAGGTCTAATTCACGTTTATTTGATTTTCTTCATTTCTTGGTCAAGCAAAGCATAAAGCGGGTTTTGTGGGTCAAGTTTGGCCAATAATTGCCCCCAATAGGTTTTCAGGGCGGCTTGATCACCATTGCTGCGGGCTTCTAATCCGCTGAAGAAAAGGATACCGTGATTATCAGGATCAATACTGCGGGCGGCATTTAACAGCGGGGTCAGCACCGCAGGCATCTGTTCTGGTAAAGCATCAAGCGGCAGCAACAATTCAACAAAACTCAACAACACCTGAACATCTTCGATTTTAGCAGGCATCACCGCCAAATATCGGCGGATGGCATCATCCCGGCGGGTGTCTTCACCAAGATTGGTTAAGGATCGCACCAGCATGACCCATCGGTCACGATTGCCTTCAACCGTGGTTAATTCGTCTTCCAAGCCTTCTACCATGGCGGCAATATCCACCTGATCAGGCAATGCAGCAGGTAAAAATTCTTGGGGGTTGAGCCCCAATCGGCTGGCGGCTTCATTGATCACCGCCGCCACAGCAGGGTAGATTTCAGTGCCGTTTAAATCTTCAGCCAAAGGTGACCAAATCCCCAATGCCCCCAAGTCATCGCCAGATTGACTTAAATAAAGGCCTTTTAAATACCGCCCCCGCCAATCTTCGGGCGCATCATTAAGCCCATCTTCAATCCAGGCAAGCGCGCGGGTGGTGACAATCCCGCCAGCTTCACGGGTTAAGGCTTCACCGATCATGGCCTTCAGCAAAGGGTTATTGGTTTGCCGCAAAATAGATTTGAGGGTGTTGATCTCAGTTTCTGAATCGCCGGCCACCGCTGCCGCATCAGCAAGGTTAAATTGCGCTTCAATATCATCAGGATTGTCTTTTGCATTCTGTCTTGCAGCGGCTAATGCCGACAGGCCTTCTTCTTCGGCTTCTTCGGCTTCGCGGGCGGCCTCCGCCAATTCGGCTTGGCGGTTTGAAAGCGGGTTATCGGGCAGGCCAAAAGACCCATAAACGGCATAGACCCCAATGCTGATGGCAAGCGCCAGCATGATTGCAGCCCCTGCCATTTGTGATGATGTTGAAGATTGGCCTTCATTTGTTTTTGACGTCAGCAAAGGCGACATTAACACCGCCATGCTGGCCAGCATGACCACCGCCATCACCATCAAAGATATCACCATGCTGGTCATGCGCTGTCTTCCTTATGATCACTATTTGGGGTTTTGCGGTTGCGGCGGCTAAGGGCCACCACCCCAACCCCAAGGACTAGGATGGCAAATGGGGTGATCCACAGAAAATAGGTTGAACGGGTCAAAGGCGGGCTCAGCAGAACATAATCACCATAACGCTGACGCAGGAAATCTTTGATCTGATTATCGGATTTACCAGCGGCAATATCACGGCGGATCAATCGCCGTAAGTCTTGGGCAAAGGGCGCATCGCTGTCATCAATGGATTGGTTTTGGCAGACCAAACAGCGCAATTCCAATGAAAGTGCGCGCGCTCGTTCTTCTAATTTGGGGTCATCGAGGCGTTCTTCGGGGGTGATGGCAAAGCCTTTAGTGGCTACAGTGAAAGTGATCATCACCGCCAGCAAAACCATGCCCATGATTTGGATGAACGGTTTTGTCATGACCCTAACGCCTTTTTGATGGCGGCACCGACCTCACCATTTAATTCACTGGCAAAGACAGGGCCTTGCTGATGGTGAAGGATGGTGCCATCACGGCCGATGATGAAGGTTTCAGGCAGGCCATGAACCCCCAATTGAATGCTGTAATTGCCATCGGTGTCGCGGGATAATTCCTGATAAGGATTGCCAAATTGGTTGAGAAAGTCTCGCGCGGCTTCAGGATCATCGCGATAATTGATGCCAATGACAGGCAGGTCTTCCGCCATGGCGTCAATCGATGAGGCTTCCAATTTGCAAGGCCCGCACCATGACGCAAAGACATTAATGGCATAGGCTTTGCCCTTCCAATCCGCCAAATCAATTGTGCCGCCACCTTCGAATTTTGGCAGGATCAGATCAGGCACAGGGGCATTGGTCATGGAAAACCCAATGGCTTTGGTGTCCCGTGTGCCTTCGGATGATGCCGTCAACATGACATAGGACACCCCAATGATCAGGGCGAAAATCACCAGCGGCAGAAAGCGCATCGTCTTGCTCATGTTTGGGTCTCCTTCATAGGATAGGTCTTGCGCCCCCGCCCCATGGCCAGCAATCCGCCAAGGGCCATCAATGCTGCCCCGCCCCAAATCCAAGACACCAATGGTTTGTCATAAAGCCGAAGCGTATAGCCTTGATCCGCGTCACCATCCCCCAGAACAGCATAGGCGTCGCCTGAAATGCGAGGGCGAATGGCCGCCTCTGTCGTGGTCGTGCCAGACACAGGGTAGAATCTGATCTCGCTGATCATCGTGTCATAGGGCTGGCCATTTGCATCCAGCAAAGACAGAACCGCCGCGGTTGATGAATAATTCGGCCCTGCAATCGGTTTGACTTCTTCCAGGCGATAGGTCTTGCCGCCTGCTGTTAAAACATCGCCGGGGAAGGCGCGTTCAATGGTTTCGGCTTCATAAAAACTAGCGCTTGCCGCCCCCAGAATAAAGATCGCTGTGCCAATATGCGCCAGATGCATCCCCCAGCGTGAACGCGGCAACCCTCTCAGCCGCCGCCATGCTTGGGATTTATCGCTATGCTGAAAGCCAGCGGCGATGACGACTTCCGACAACACCCCACCGATCAACCAAAAGGCAAGGCCAATTGTTGCCGCTGCCATGACGTTAAACTCACCTGTGATGATCACGGTCAGGATTAAAGTCGCAACGACCAGAATTGCAGCGGGGATCATGCGCCTTGCCAAAACAAACGCATCACTTTTCTGCCATGCCAGCAAAGGGGCACCGGCCATGACCACCACCATCAATCCCATCATGGGAGAGAATGTCGCGTTATAAAATGGCGGGCCAACCGAAATTTTTGCGCCGTTCCATGCTTCCAAAGCCAAAGGATAGAGCGTGCCGATCAAAACAGTTGCGGTGGCCACCACCAGCAAAAGATTATTGGCGACCAAGGCGGTCTCACGGCTCATCAATCGGGATTGGTCGGTGGATGCCAAGCGATCTCCCCTCAGCGCAAAGAGCAATAAAGGCGCACCGATGCTTACCACAAGCATGGCCAAAATCACCATGCCGCGTGCGGGATCACTGGCAAATGAATGAACCGATGTCAGCAGGCCAGACCGAACGATGAATGTGCCTAAAAGGCTTAGCGCAAAGCCAAGAATAGCCAATAACACTGTCCAAGTCTTAAACGTGTCCTGCTTTTCAACGACAATAACCGAATGGATCAAAGCCGTGGCAATAAGCCATGGCATCAAAGAGGCGTTTTCAACAGGGTCCCAGAACCACCAGCCGCCCCAGCCCAATTCATAATAGGCCCACCATGACCCCAGCGCGATGCCCATGGTCAAGGCAGACCAGGCCGACAGAATAAATGGCCTGGATTGCCGTGCCCAATCGGCATCAACCTTGCCTTCGATCAGGGCGGCCACCGCAAAACTAAACGCTACGGACAGCCCGACATACCCCAAATAAAGCATAGGCGGGTGGATGGCGAGGCCGACATCCTGCAACAATGGATTGAGCCCATTGCCATCAAGTGGAGCGGCCTCAAGCCGCAAGAATGGGTTGGACGTGATGATCAAAAACAATAAAAACGCCACCGCGATCATGCCTTGGATGGAGATCACGCGGGCTTGGCGTTGCGGATCAATCCGACGCGAGAGCCCAACGGACGCGGTGAAGACCGCCAAGATCAGCGCCCATAATAAAAGTGAGCCTTCATGATTGCCCCAAACCCCAGCGATTTTATAAATCATTGGCTTTAATGAATGGGAATGGCTGGCCACCAATTTAACGGAAAAATCGGAAGTGATGAACGATACGGTCAGAAGACCAAAGGCAAGGGTGATTTGCGCCAGCATCAAAAGGGCGGCATAGCGGCCAATGCGCATCAGGCCAGTGTTGTTCTGGCTCGCGCCAATCATGGGCAGGACAGCCATGACGAAGGCTGACGCCAAGGCCATGCTTAATGTGAAATGTCCTATTTCAGCGATGCCAATCATGAAATCCCCTAAACATGATCTTTTGGTCTTGATGATTAATTTTTAAATTCCATCACCCTTTGTATTTGAGATCACAAAGATTGGAATGTGATTTTTCACCGCAGGGCAAAATATTCTAGACAATACATATTCTTTTTTGCATATGACAGTGATTTGATTTATACCTATTCCTTTAAAACCTGAAGCAGGTTCAAAGATTAAGACTTCATTGAGACAATTTTATGACACTAGAAACTCAAGCAGAACAGCCACAAACCCGCAAGGGGTATCGCAGTCTTGTGGGTGAAAAAGCACCTGTTTTTTCAGCGCGCTCAACCAATGGTGAGATCGCGCTTGACCAATTCAGAGGCAAATGGGTGGTGTTGTTTTTCCATCCTGCAGATTTTACCCCGGTCTGCACCACGGAGTTTATTCGTCTGGCGCAACGCAAGTCTGAATTTGATGCGCTAAACACGCAATTGGTTGGTATCTCGGTTGATTCGATCTATGCCCATATGGCTTGGGTGCAGTGGATGGAACGTCATTTTAATGTGACCATTGATTTTCCGATTGTTGAAGACATTTCGATGAATGTCGCAAAAGCCTATGGGTTGATCAATGAAGACAGCACATCAACTTCAGGGGCGCGGGTCTGTTGCTTTATCAATCCAGAAGGTGTTGTCAGCGCGCTGATCCATTATCCCATGCAATTGGGGCGATCGGTTGATGAATTGATTCGGGTGCAAACAGCATTAATCGAAATTGAAAAAACAGGCATGACCTGTCCTGTGGATTGGCAATTGGGCGGGGAGTTGCTGGATTACCCTTCCGATGAACTGGCCAGAAAAAATCAAGATTGGTTGAAAGAATCAGTCCGCAATTTCAACGTTAAATCCTTCTGAGTGGAAACCTAAACGTGCCCTATAAAACCATCGATGAAAACAACCGCGCTGTAGAAATATTGCAAGCATTGGCCCATCAATTGCGATTGCAGATTTGTGTCCTGCTGACCGAAGGTTCTCTTTCCGTCAGTGCGATCTGTCAGCAATTAAACACGCCCCAGCATCGGGTTTCGCAGCAATTGGCATTGCTTCGTGCCTCCGGCCTTGTGGCGGCTGAAAAACAATCGCGCCAAGTTTTCTATTCCATCAAGGATGATCAGGCAAAACAGATCATTAATATCATTATCGCCAATAAGGGCGCGGCGGATGAAGCCTTAGGCGAGGTCAACACCGCTCCATCTGAAACAGGTGAAAACCAAAAGCCGGCAGGGGTTAAACGCGGCAGCAAATCGTTTGAAGCGGGCCGGTTTTCAGAGATTATATAAACTTTCTGGCCAATTGAGGCGAAAGACGCAAAATGAAGATCAAAACCATAGGATTGAAACTCACCACTGTTTTGATGACGGTTATGATGCTGTGTTCTTCGGCCAGTCTGGCCAGTGATGCCCCGCTTTCCGAGATTTCAGCGATTCCTGAAACAGCATTGATTATGGTCACTTCACCATCTTGCCCTTGGTGTGATGCCTTCGAAGAAGACGTCGGCCATATTTATGGGAAAACCCCAGAATCAGCACAATTTCCGCTTCACCGGATTGATTATTTCACAAAATTCACCGCGCCATTGGCGCATATTAAAGCCGCGTCTGTAACCCCTACATTCATTGTTATTAAAGACCACCAAGAGATTGGCCGTATCGAAGGCTATCCCGGGGATGAAATGTTTTGGTGGCGGTTTTCAGAATTTACTCAGAATTAAAACCACCCCAAAGGCATTGTCCCGAAAGATCTGATTGGGCATTACTATTAAACATAGCCTTTATTCTATATAAAAAGAATATGTATATTTCTTGACATATGAAGATATGGCAGGAAAGATATTTGTAATAATTTATTTATAAGGGGGGAAGTCATGAAAAAAATGACTTTAACTTTAGCGGCTATTTTATGCGCAGGTTCAGCATATGCCGCTTCTGTTCAGGTGAGTGAACCTGGTCTTGTGAGTTACACCATCGTTGATGATATGGCGATTAATGAGCCGTTAACTGATACCGCTGGTGATGTTGCTAATGGCAGAAAACTTGCAGTGAATCGCAAAAAAGGCAATTGTTTGGCGTGCCATGTGATGCCGATTTCAGAGCAATCTTTCCACGGTGAAACAGCGCCTTCATTATATGGTGTAGGCAACCGTTTGTCTGAAGGCGAACTTCGCCTTCAACTGGTTAACTCCAAAGTCACCAACGAAAACACAATGATGCCTTCGTTTTATCGTGTGACTGGATATAACCGCATTTTGAAAAAATTCGATGGTAAGACGATTCTTTCAGCCCAAGAAGTTGAAGATATCGTGGCTTACCTCAAAACGCTGACAGAGGAGCAATAATCCGATGAAATACAATCTCAAATTAGAAGACATCTCCCGTCGTAAAGCCCTTGGGCTTTTGGGCGGTGCTGTCGCTATGTCTGCTTTTGCTGGCCCTGTGCTTGCTGATGCGGCTGCCGTTTCTGGCAAAATCAATGAACTGACAGGTGGTGCTGGCGCGTCTGAAGGCGCGGTGACGCTTGATATTCCTGAAATCGCTGAAAATGGTAACGCCGTTAAGGTTGGTTTTGAAGTCGACAGCCCAATGACAGATGCTGATTATGTCAAAGCCGTTCATGTTCTGGCTGATGGCAACCCAACACCTGACGTTGCCAGTTTCAATTTCACCCCTGCTAATGGCGCGTGCGGTGCAACCACACGGATGCGTCTGGCCAAAACACAGAACATCACTGTTCTGGCTGAGATGAGCGATGGTTCATTCCAACAGGCCACAGGTAAGATCAAAGTTACAATCGGCGGCTGCGGCGGCTGATCCAAGCATAGAGGAGCAAGATAATGGCTAAAATTAAACCTCGCGTAAAAGTCCCTAAAAAGGCTGATGCTGGTGAAGTGATCACCATCAAAGCGCTGATCTCACATCCGATGCACACAGGGCGTGCTAAGGACAAAAAGGGTGAGTTGATTCCCCGTAAGATCATCAACGAATTCCGCGTTACTTTCAATGGCCAGCAGGTCTTTAACGTGATGATGGAACCTGCAGTTTCCGCCAACCCATTTGTTTCATTCCCATTCAAAGCCAGCGAAAGCGGGACTTTTGATTTCACATGGGTTGAAGATGGCGGCAAGGAATTCACCGCATCGAAAGAGATGACCGTCAGCTAACTGACCCATCTCGCAAGGGAGGAAATTATGTTTAAAAAAATCTCACTAACCATTGCAGGTATGATGGTCGCAGGCTCAGCGCTTGCTGCTGGCACCCCTTATCATGAGGGGACAGCAACAATTGTAAAGCCAACAGATGATCGCAACCCCCTGACAGAAATTATCTCAGGGATTGATTTCCGCAAGGATATGATCCGCGATATGCAGGCTGATGAATTTGAAAACCCTGGCATGCTGACCGTCGAATATGGCGAAGGCATCTGGGATATGCCTGATGGCAGCAAAGGTCTTTCTATGGCTGATGTTTGGGAAGATTGCTCTGGCGTCGCCGCTGATGTGGCAGGCACGGTCTATCCTCGTTACCATGAAGGCGCAGGCAAAGTCCTGACATTGGAACAGCAGATCAATTTCTGTCGTGAAAATGCCATGGGTGCTGCGCCTTATAAATGGGAAAAGGCCGATATGTTGGGCATGACCGCTTATATTCGTTACATGGCCAATGGCAGCACTATTAATGTTAATGTCGATGGCCCGGCCAACAGCATGTTCAAAAAAGGTGAAGAACTTTATTACGAACGTGTTGGCCAGTTGGATATGTCATGCGCCCATTGCCATGAAGACAATTACGGCAATTACATTCGTGCTGATATGCTCTCACAGGGTAATATCAACGGCTTCCCCACCTATCGGGTGAAGTGGAATGGCATTGGGTCTACCCATCGCCGTTTCCGTGGTTGTAACAAAAACATCCGTGCAACTGCCCTTCCATATGGGCATGAAGATTATGTCGCGCTGGAACTTTATCTCGCCTGGCGCGGGAATGGCTTAACCGTAGAAACACCTGCGGTTCGCCAGTAGAATTTAAAACCCCATGGCTTCTGGTCATGGGGTTTTTTTTCACTTTTTTTGCATATTAAATGACGTGATAAATTGTCACAGTTATTTTTTTGATACAAAACATTTTAAAAATCATATATAATATTTTTAATACATAGAATAATTAATATGTATTAAGATAGTTCAGGGGAGATGGCGTGATGGACCTGTCCATCAGTGCAGCATTTATAGCAGGGGTGTTAAGTTTCTTTTCCCCATGCGTATTGCCAATCGTTCCTGGTTATCTTGGGTATTTGGGCAGTCTTGGACAGGCTGACCAAAACTCAGCAGCAATGTCAAAGCGGTTTCGGCTGGTCATGGCTTCGCTTTTCTTTGTTGCAGGGTTTGTGACGGTGTTTCTGCTGATAGGGGTGTCGTCAACGGCCATTGGATCAATTTTCGCGCGGCACCTGACGGTGTTTCAACAAGTGGCGGGCGGGGTGATCTTGATCATGGGGCTGCATTTTTTAGGTCTATTGCGCTTTGGCTGGATAGATCGGGATGTGCGGTTCATGCCTAACTTCAGGTCTGGCGGTGTGGTGTCATCATACATTGTCGGGCTGGCTTTCGGGTTTGGCTGGACCCCCTGTGTAGGCCCTGTTCTGGCGACGATCTTTTTGGTGGTTGCCGGAACAACGGAAGGCGCAGAAGGCATGATGCTTTTGCTCAGTTACGGGCTTGGTATTGGGGTGCCTTTCATTGTTGTCGCGGCGTTTGCCGATGCCTTTACCAAGCGGTTTAAAGGCATGTCAAAAGCAGCGCCAGTGGCCAAATATGTGCTCGGGGGTTTGATGGTCATTACAGGGGTTGTCATGATCTCAGGGCAAATGAACGCAATCGGGTTTTGGATGCTCAGAACATTCACAACCTTCCAAGTGGTAGGATAAGGGTCAAAGACATGGATCAAATTCTCAAACAAATCAGCCAATCTATGGCGGCGCTTGCACTGGCGGTCATGGTTGCGGTCATGCCCAATTCAATGGCAACAGCAGGGGACATGACCCCAACCATGGGTGAAGATGGCATCTATCATTACGATTGGTATCATCAATCCTTCCTTGAACTTGCCGATGACCTTGAAGAAGCCTTGGATGACGATAAAATCCTGATGATCAAATTTGATCAAAAGGGCTGTATTTATTGTGAAAAAGTTGCGTTAGAAATCCTGTCCGAACCGGCTATCAACGCTTATGTTCGCGAACATTTCGTTGTTGTGCAACTCGATATTTACGGCGGGCGTGAGGTCACAGACCTTGATGGCGATACCCGTGCTGAAAATGAAATGTCCCGCAAATGGGGCGTGATCTTTACCCCCACTATTTATTTTTTAGGTGCGCCAGTTGAAGGCGGCACTATCCCTGAACAAGCCAGCGCTGTTATGCCTGGTGCGTTTGGGAAACTGACATTTTTAGGTTTTCTCGAATGGATCGTTGCCAAAGGGTATGAAGGTGATGAGCCGTTCCAGAAGTATTTTGGTCGGCGGATGCCAGAGATCAGAAAAATCATTGAAGACGCTCGTCAATCATAAGCACTGTTGTATAGATCAGAAAGAGGGGATGGTATCATGTCTAGGTCGAAAAATGATCTTATTGAAGGAAATGAAAACAACGTTTCGTCTGACGTTTCACCCATTGAAAGCGTGGCTATTTCGCGCCGGAAGATGTTGGGCGGGGCTGTCTTGGCCGCAGGCAGTTTAGCCGCGCCATCATTGGCAAAAGCAACGGAATCAAACCCTGATAACCTGCCGCCGAATGTATCGGAATGGACGCCGTATCTGGGTGAAGGGGTGGATGTGAACCCTTATGGTTCCCCATCGGAACATGAAGCCCATGTTATCCGCCGTTCGGTTGAATGGCTGACAGCAAGCCCTGAATCTTCGGTTAATTTCACGCCATTGCAAGATCTTGACGGCATTGTGACGCCAAACGGTCTGTGCTTTGAACGCCACCACGGCGGTGTGCCAGAAGTCATCCCGCAAGATTATCGGTTGATGATCAACGGTCTGGTTGACCGTGAATTGATCTTCACCCTTGATGATCTGAAACGTTTCCCACAGGTCAACCGTTTCCATTTCTTGGAATGCGCGGCCAATGGCGGGATGGAATGGCGCGGCGCGCAATTGAACGGCTGCCAATATACGTTTGGCATGGTGCATAATGTTCAATATTCAGGCGTTCGCCTGTCTGACATTTGCCGTGAAGTGGGGATCAAGCCTTCTGCAAAATGGGTGCTGGCCGAAGGCGGCGATAGCGCGGGCATGAACCGGTCGATCCCGATTGAAAAAATCCTTGATGATTGCATGATCGCCTATTCCATGAATGGTGAAGCCCTGCGTCCAGAACAAGGTTATCCTGCCCGATTGGTGGTGCCAGGCTGGGAAGGCAATATGTGGGTCAAATGGATCCGCCGCCTTGAATTTGGCGATATGCCCTACATGGCGCGTGAGGAAACCTCGAAATACACTGACCTAATGGAAGATGGCAAAGCCCGGATGTTCACTTGGGTGATGGATGCCAAATCTTGCGTTACCTCACCAAGCCCTGAAAAGCCAATGATGCATAAGGGGCAGAACCTGCTGAAAGGTCTGGCGTGGTCAGGGCGCGGTAAAATTACCCGTGTTGATGTGTCGCTTGATGGCGGGGTCAATTGGCAAACGGCTGAATTGCACGCGCCTGTTTTGGACAAGAGCCTGACACGCTTTACCCTGCCGTTCCAGTGGAATGGCGAAGAATTGAAGGTTCAATCGCGTGCGATTGATGAAACAGGCTATGTTCAGCCGACCATCCAAGCCTTGCAGAAAGAACGAGGTGTCAATTCGATTTATCACAACAACGCGATTGCCACATGGCTCGTCAAATCAAATGGTGAGGTTGAAAATGTTCGTCTCGGTTAAAAAAATGATGAAACCTGCAATTTTCGGGTTGGCTGGTGCAATGATGGCTGCATCTGTACTGCCAGCAACCGCTGGGGAGCGTGTCTTCGGTCTCGGCAAATTGGCAACACCAGAAGAAGTCAAAGGCTGGGATATTGATGTCCGCCCTGATGGGCTTGGTGCGCCAATCGGTGCAGGCAACGCCATCGACGGTGAAGAAGTTTATGCCGATCGCTGTGCCCATTGCCATGGTGATTTTGGTGAAGGCGTTGACCGTTGGCCAATTCTGGCAGGCGGGCATGATACGCTTGATGGTGAAGACCCTGTCAAAACCATTGGCAGTTACTGGCCTTATGCGTCAACCGCCTATGATTATATCTATCGCGCCATGCCGTTTGGTGAGGCCCAGTCGCTAACCTATGATGAAACCTATATGATCGTCGCTTATCTTCTTTATATGAATGATGTCATTGAAGACGACTTTGTCTTGAGCAATGAGAATATTGGGTCTATTGAAATGCCTAACCGCGACAATTTCTTCATGCCTGACCCGCGTCCTGATGCGCAACTTGCAAGTGGTGAGCCATGTATGTCAAATTGTAATGTATCAACTGAGATCATCGGTCGTGCCCGCATCATTGATGTGACGCCCGAAGATGATGGTTAAATTATTAAGATAGGGGTTCTGAAATGAAATCTGTTGTATCTGGCCTTCTGGCCGCAGTCGTTCTTGGGGTTGGCTTATCGTCATCAGCCTTGGCAGGTGATGCCGCCCTTGGTGAAAAAGTCTTTAAAAAGTGCAATGCTTGTCATGTTGTTGACAAAGAAAAGCATAAAACTGGCCCGCATTTAGTCAATGTTATTGGCCGGACTGCTGGCACCGCCGAAGGCTATAAGAAATATTCAAAGGCCATGAAAAACAGCGGTATCGTCTGGGATGATGAAACGCTGAATGGCTATCTTGAAAAGCCGAAAAAATACCTGAAGGGCACACGCATGGCATTTGCTGGTCTGAAGAAAGAAGAAGACCGCGCCAATGTCATTGCTTACCTCAAGCAATACAGCAACTAATGTCCAAAACAAAAAAAACAACAAAGGCTGCGAGCAATCTTGATCGGCGGGACTTCTGCCAGAAGATGCTTGCGGCCTCTGTTTTAACGGCGGGCGGCATCGGCCTGCCGTTCGGTACTGCCCAAGCGCAATCCAGAACAATCGGCAATGCCACCATCACCAGTTTTTCTGATGGCACAATGTCAATTCCGGTCAATATGCTGTTTGATGCTGATGCTAATCCTGAAATTAAACCGTTGCTTGACCAATCTGGCATGGCAAGCGGCACGGCAAATCGGCCGCTTAATATTACCTTGGTTGATCAAGGCGATCGGCGCATTCTATTTGATGCGGGAAGCGGTCCTAATTTCTTGCCTGGGCTTGGCGAATTGCCATCTGAATTAGACGCCGCGGGCATTGAACTGGATAGCATCACCGATGTTGTTTTCACCCATGCCCACCCTGACCATATTTGGGGGGTGATCGATGATTTTGATGAAATCGCCATGACCGAAGCCCGGTTCTACATGCCGCGGCAGGAATGGGATTATTGGGATTCAGATGATGCGTTGGCGGATATGCCCGCAGGCCGTGAAGCCTTTGCTGTTGGGGCAAAAACACGATTTGATGCGCTTCGGGATCAGATCGAATTAATCGATTACAACCAAGAGATTATCCCAGGTATTGAGGTCGTAGACAGCCGCGGTCATACCCCGGGTCATGCCGCCTTTACCATCCATACAGGTGCGACGCCTGTGATGGTTGTGGGTGATGCCCTGACCCATGAATCAATCTCTTTTCAACATCCTGACGTGATCAATAATTCTGATATGGATGGCGATATGGCTATTGCCAGTCGGTTGCGTTTACTGGATCGCTTGGTGGCTGATCAAATGATGCTGATCGGGTATCACTTGCCGGCCCCTGGTTTTGGGCGTGTTGAACGCCAAGGCCAGCGGTATCGTTATATTCAAGGTTAAATAAAGGGGGGAAGAGATGCTTTCTCGTCGTGAATTTATTCAAATGGCCGCTGTCACCGGCACTATGCTTGGTGGTTTGGGAAATTGGAACAGGCTTGCCGCGCAGCAGAAAATGAATATGGATGATCTGCTCAAATTTGATGCCAAAGGGCAAGTGACGCTGCTGCATCTGACCGATATTCACGCCCAGTTAAAGCCTGTTTATTTCCGCCCACCATCCGAAAATTTTGGCGTCGGTGATTATGAAGGCATCCCGCCCCATCTGGTGGCAGAGGAGTTTCTCAGCCATTTCGGGATTGCGCCGAACACCCCGCTGGCCTATGCGCATACAATGGTGGATTACGTTAATCTGGCGCAAACCTATGGCCGTTTGGGTGGGCTTGACCGCACCGCAACCTTGATTAAATCAATCCGTGCTGATCGCGGGGACGACAAAGTCCTTTTGCTGGATGGCGGCGATACATGGCAAGGGTCATACACGTCTTTAAAAACCAATGGTCAGGATATGGTGGATGCCATGGCCTTGCTGAAGCCTGATGCCATGGTTGGCCATTGGGAGTTTACGTTTGGCCAAGACCGCGTTGAAGAAATCATCGAAGAAATGGCCTATCCATTTTTGGGCGGGAATGTCTTTGACACCGAATGGGATGAACGAGTTTTTGAAAGCACCGAATATTTTGAGCGGGGCGGGGTCAAGGTTGCCGTGATTGGTCAGCATTTCCCTTACACGCCAATCGCCAACCCACGCTATATGATCCCGACATGGTCTTTTGGCATTCGTCCTGAAGAAATTCAGAAAAACGTTAATGAAGCCCGTGATAATGGCGCTGAAATCGTCGTGTTGCTTTCGCATAACGGGTTTGACGTTGACCAGAAAATCGCCAAAACCGTCAGCGGCATTGATGTTATCCTCACCGGCCATACCCATGATGCCGTGCCGGAAGCCATTAAGATCGGCAAGACCTTGGTCTTGTCTTCAGGCTCACACGGTAAATATTTGGGTCGGGTTGATCTGAAGGTCGAAAACGGTGAAGTGGTGGATTACAATTCAACGGTCATCCCTGTTTTTGCCGATGCGATTGAACCTGATGCCGAAATGAAAGCCTATATTGACGGTGTTCGCGCGCCCCATGAAAGCGAATTAAATCGTGTTCTTGGGAAAACAGATCAATTGCTGTATCGCCGCGGTAACTTTAACGGCACATGGGACGATCTGATCTGTCAGGGTATTCGTGAAGAACGTGATGTTGAAATTGCGCTTAGCCCAGGTTTCCGTTGGGGCACAACATTGCTGCCGGGGCAAGACATTACCATGGATGATCTCTATACCCAGACCAGCATGAGTTACCCCAATGTGTACCGTGTTGAAATGACTGGCGCGCAATTGCATGAAATTCTGGAAGATGTTTGCGATAATCTGTTCCACCTTGACCCGTTCTATCAACAGGGCGGTGATATGGTGCGTGTTGGCGGCATGTCCTATACCTGCGCGCCGAAAGCAACCATGGGCAACCGGATTACGAATATGACCATCACCGATACAGGCGCGCCTGTTGAGGCTGATAAAAAATACACGGTCGGCGGTTGGGCATCTGTCAATGAAGGCACAGAAGGCCCAGCAATTTATGACCTGATGGAAAATTATATCAGCCGTAAAAAGGTCATTAATCTGCCTGAAAACCAGACGGTTAAAGTGGTTGGCATGTAACGTCAGACCAAATCAAAGATAAAAAAAGGCGGCCAATTGGCCGCCTTTTCTGTGATGGAGAAACGTTTTATGAGAACATATCGGCGGTGATACCATTGTACCAACCGATTGATTCTTCATAAGTCTCTTTACGGACAGCGTCAGATTCGCCGCCTTGAGAGACAAATTTATCGACAACATCGATCTTTTCAGCACCAGCCTTGTAATTGGCCCCAACCTTTACGCCGTCATTGGTGGCGATCAGTGACCAGCAGGTGTTGGCAAAGCGTGGTTCATACACGCGGCTGCCTGTCAGCTCACCACGGATGGCATTGGCCGCAACCTTGGCTTGGCTGTTGGCTGAGAAGCCTGACTTAGGCATTGATGCCGCAACAGACGCATCACCCAAGACGTAAATATTAGGATCAGCCTTAGAAGCCATGGTGGCAGGCATAATGGGACACCAGCTGCCATCGTTAACGCCGGCTGCCATAGCGATTGAGCCTGCACGCTGACCAGGGATGACGCTTGCCGCATCAGCCTTGAACGTATCAATATCCGTTTCGATTTCCATGGTTTCAGCATTAACATTCAGGATGCCGCCATGGGTGGCTGGATCAATCCATTCGATCATGCCTGGGTAATGTTTTTCCCAGCCTGCCATAAACAGACCCTGCTTTGAGAACTTCTCTTTAGGATCAAGGATAATGATCTTCGCGGTTGGGTTCACCTGAGAGAAAGTATGGGCGATCATAGAGACACGCTCATATGGTCCGGGTGGGCAACGGTATGGGTTTGGCGGGGCCACCATAACGAATGTTCCACCTTGCTTCATGTTCATGACCTGATCGCGCAGAACTTTCACCTGAGTGCCTGACTTCCAGGCATGCGGCATGCGGGTTTGGGCTTCGGCGGAATAACCTGGAACGCTTTCATAATTCAGGTCAATACCCGGTGACAGGACCAGACGGTCATAGGGCAATTCAGCGCCGCTGGCCAGTTTCAGGACTTTACGGCTGCCATCAACAGATGCTGCCCAGTCATGAACGACATTAACGCCATGGTTGCTTGAAAGGTTTTCATACCCATGGCCGATTGATCCGTAATCACGGAAACCACCCAAATAAAGGTTTGAGAAGAAACAGGTGTAATATTGCTTTGATGCTTCAACCAAAGTGACGTTGATTGCACCTTTTGAGTCTTTTGCAATGTAGCGTGCCGCGGTTGCACCGCCTGCACCACCACCGACAACCACTACCCTTGGCACAGCACCAAAAGCAAGTGAAGGCATGGCCAATGCACCAGTTGCCCCAGCGAGCAATCCAGCAAATTGACGTCTAGATAATTGAGACATTTTAAAACCCCCTCATTATATAGTTATTTACGTATGTATTATGTGTAAATATATCACAAAATATACATAAATGCGCAAATAAATTTCAAAGGGTGTCTGTTATTCTGAATTCGGGTGATCATTCTTCGGCGGGCAGGGATGCAAAATACACGGCCAAAGATGCGATCTGTTCATCATCGAGGCGCCCCGCCACTGTTTGCATCACATTATTGTCCAATTCTTTGCTGCGATAGGCCAGCATGATTTGCGCAAAACCCTCTGCATCAAGCCCTGTAATTGATGGTAGGCCTTGGTTTGAGCCGTTTTGTTGATGGCAGGTCACACATTCCCCCGACAGATATTCACCATAACCAAAATCAGCATTGGCCAAGATATTATCATCCGCAAAAACAAGCGAAGGAGATGCCACGGCAAAGGTGATCCCTGCGGCTAGAAATCCAACAATGCGTCTTATTTTAGTGCTTTTCATCATCATCCCCAAATATATGCTTGTTAATACGAATCACCATTCATATAGCGAAATCATATTGTATTATTGATCGGTAATGCAATGATTTTTGGTGAGATTAATCTTTCTGTCAAAGAATTGAGCGTCTGATTATGCCAAAACTGATTGACAGCATCCCCAGAAAGATTTTTCAATATTTCTGTATTTTATTAAGGGCAAGCCATGCTGTTTAGTATTCAACTCTCTGCTGATTACCCCAGTAAAGATTATGGTGGTGATCGGGTTTACGGCGATATGCTGGACCAAGCGGTCTTAGCGGATCAATTGGGTTTTGATGCGGTTTCCATCACTGAACATCATTTGATGAATTGCCTGATGATGCCCGCGCCATTGCAATTTGCGGTCAAGATCGCCGCCATGACCAAGCGTATCCAGATCATGACATCGATCGTTGTCCTGCCGCTTCATGATATGCGGGTCTATGCGGGTGAAGTGGTTTGCGCCGATATTTTTACCGATGGGCGGTTGTTATTGGGGGTTGGCCGTGGGGCGTTTGAATATGAAATGGAACGGTTTGGCGTGCCGATGGCGGAAACCCAAGCGCGGTTTAATGAATCCCTCGATGTTCTTCAGGCGTTGTTATCCGAAGAAGAAGTGTCTTGGGATGGCGAGTATTACAAGTTTGACCCTTTGACGATCATGCCCCGCCCTGTCCGTCAAGGCGGCCCGCCAATGATGATGGCGGTGATGAACCCCGAAGGTATTTATCATTGCACCAAGCGCGGGTTTCACATCCAGACGACACCGCTTTCCGGCAATCACCAATTGCTGCTTGACCAAGTCTCTGCCTTTAATAGGGCGAAAGATGAGATGGGCGCAAAAGAAGGTGAAGTCACGCTGACCTTGTCAAGGGTCGCGCATATGGCCAGCAATGTCGCCGAAAAACAACGCAAGATCGAAGCCGCCCACCGTTATTATGGCCGTTTTGATAATGTCTTCACAGGCCCTGGCATTGTCGAAGGTGGCATGATCAAACCTTTGCCGTGCAAAACACCGATCGAAGACTTGGGGGAAAGCCTGTTGATTGGCACGCCCCAGGAAATGATTGATAAACTCGCGCCTTATGCGGATCTTGGCATTGACCGCGTTATTCTTAATCCCAATTTCGGCCTTGATGCCAATGACACGCTGGATGCTATCGCGGCTTTTGCCGAAGACGTGATGCCGCATTTTGCACCCACGCCAAATCTTGCCGCAGAATAAGAGGGCATCATGATGTCTCAAGCCATAGATTGCGCGTATTCCGTAGAAGGGGATGGCCCGCCGCTTTTTTTGATCCATGGTATTGGGGCGGCGCGCAACACATGGGCGAAATTATTGCCGGTCTTAACACCACATTATACGGTGGTGACCTACGATTTGCGTGGCCATGGCGCATCACCTTTGCCGGATGGCGAGTTTGGCCTTGAAGATTTGGTGGCTGACCTCGAAGCCATCCGCATCAAAACAGGATTTGAACAAGCGCATTTCGCCGGCCATTCCTTGGGCGGCATGATCGGTCCTGCCTATGCCCATGCTTTTCCTGATCGGGTGCTGTCTTTGGGCTTGTTATCAACCGCGGCATTTCGAACAGAAGATGACAGTAAAAAGGTGCTGGCGGTGGTCAAAGCCATGGAAGACCGCGGCATCCCCAATGTATTGGAAACCCTAACCGACCGTTGGTTTACCGATGGGTTTATCCGCGATCATGGTGATGTGGTCCGCCGTCGGTTGGATCAAGTGATCAGCACTGATCCTGATGTGTTTTTAAATGTCTTCAGAATTTACGCCACCACCGAAATGGCGCCTTGGTTGCATCACGTCACCGCGCCATCTTTGGTGCTGACTGGTGAAAACGATGGCGGCTGTAACCCAAGGCTCAATCAATTGATCGCCGATGCTTTGCCATCATCCCGATTGGAAATCTTGCCTGAATATAAACATTCTCTATTGCTGGAAGCCGGCGAAGACGTCGCACGTCATATCCACCAATTCATTCAATCGCTTGGGTGATGGCTAAAAAATATTGGGCTCGCTTTTAACGGCCAATCGCTTTGGTTGATTGCCGCATCTTCATTTCGAAATCAATTTTCAAATGACGTGCCGGCGTATCATCAGGGGCGTTGATCAAGTCCATAATGCGCCGCGCCGCCATCTGTCCGATAAAACGAGCAGGGATGCGGATGGTTGAAAGCGGCGGGTTCATATCAGCCGCGCCTTTGAAATCACCAATGCCCATCACGGATAAATCTTGGGGGATGTTTAGCCCCAATTGTTGCGCCGCCCAGATGGTGGCAAAAGCAATGATATCATTGCCGCAGATAATGGCACTGGGGCGATGGTCTCGTTTTAATATATCAGTGGCGATCACCCGCGCCATCCTGAGGTCGTATCGGGTTTGGCAAAGCCAAGGGGCAGGGGGGACTACCCCCCGGGCATTGAGGGCTGAGACAATACCACGCTGACGGGCTTCTGCACGGTCATTGCCATCTGATGAGCCAAAAATACAAGCAATATCACGATGCCCAAGATCAAGCATATGGGTTGCCGCCGCATGGCCAATGTCAAAATTATCGATGCCGATCACATCAATATCAGGCGCATCTGAAATATCCTGAGGCAGATTCCAAACGCACAGCAATTGTATGCCTCTGGCTTTTAACAACGTGGAGATGGCAGGATCATGCTGGCCGCCAATCAGGATGACGCCATCAACGCCATGTTCGGCAAAAGTTTTGACCGCTTGAACCTCACGATCAAGATCATAGTGATTCGTTGCAATCAAAACAGTCTGGCCCAAGGCGCTTAAATCAGTGGTGAAATGTTCGATCAATTCAGCAAAGATTGAACTTTCAAAAGTCGGGACCACCATGCCAATTGTCCCTGTATTCTGGCCTCTAGTGGCGGCGGCTGAACGATTGCGAATGTAATTTAATTGGGTGGCGGCATCTTCAATGCGCCGCCCTGTGTCGGCATGCACCATGTCAGGATTGCTGAAATAGCGTGAAACCGTGGCAGGCGAAGTGCCTGCTTTTCGTGCCACATCAGTGATGGTTGAGCCGCGAATTTTCACCGACAAGCCCCCTTGAGTGAAAAATTTTTGCAAACGTTATCGTCAATTTTTTTAATTATTACATAAAAAATACATTAAAATCAATATTATAAATAATCCTTCATAAGGAAATGCTTAAGCAAATGAAAACGTTTTCACTGCATTTAAAAACTAGACAGACCAAAATTTAACGCATACCGTTTAATTTAATAACTGCACAGCCAAACTTTAGGATGATGCCATTTTAGAGATTGAGACTGTGTTTGGCCTAAAATAGGTCGCGCAATTATACGATACGTATATTACGGAGGAAAAAGTGAAAAAATTTCTAGGAACTGTGGCTTTGACAACGGCTCTTTTGGCCAGCGGCTCAGCCTATGCGTTTGAATGTAAGCGCAGCGAAGCATCATTCGACAAGCCAGGTGGTTTTCCTGAGCGGGCATTGACCATGATCGTGCCTTACGGCCCTGCGGGTGGTTCAGGTCAGGTGGCTGCGGCCATGGCTGAAGCCGTCACAGGGTTGACAGGGATTCCGATCAACCGTGACCATAAGCCTGGTGGTTCAGGCACAGTCGGTATGACCGCTTACATGGCGTCGCCTGCTGATGGGTATAACGTGCTTGAGCATATCGATGATGCGTCATCTGCCCATGCGCTTGATTCATCACTGCCAAACCCGGCCAAAGATTTGATCCCATTGGTGGTCAGTCAGGTGACCTTTAGCCAGATTTACATCCGGACCAATGAAACACGGTTTACCGATTGGCCTTCTTTTGTTGAATGGGTAAAAGCGCAAAACGGCAAAGCCACCATTGCGAACGTATCCAAAGAAGGGTCTATGGAACGTGTCACCATGGGCTTTATCACCGATGCATCAGGCATGGAAATTCAGCAGATCTCATTCGATAAAGGCGCGCCACGTTACGGTGCTCTTTTGGGTGGTCAGGTTGATGCCTTGTTTGAACAGCCAGGTGACGTCCGTAACTTCCTTGATGCGAAGCAGTTCAAGCCTATCCTGACAATCTTTGATGAGCGTCCAGGTGCGTTTGCCGATACACCAACCCACCGTGAAGTCGGCATGGATTTTGATCCGCTGCTGCGTTTCCGTGGTTTCTACGTCCATAAGGATGCGCCAGCCGATCGTGTTGAATGGCTGAAATGGGCATTCCAGCGTGGTTATTGTCAGGACAGCTATCAGGCGTTTAATGAATCAAAGTTCATGACCGTTATTGATAGTTACCGTGACACCGATGGCGCAAAAGACTTGATCATGCGCTCCATCGATCAGTATCGCGACGTTTATAAGGCCATGGGCCTCGACGTGAAGTAAGTCGCATTTACCACATCTTGCATGGCGCTGTTCGGCGCCATGCTTCTTATCAAGGCTCCTTTTCAGGGTTTCTTTACGGGGGAATTTGCTTTGGGACACTTAACACGAAATAATCTTGTAGAAGCCGCCGTCTTTTTATTGATCGTCGGCGTGTTCTTCGGCTTTTCATTTGAATTTAATCAGCCCATTGAGATTTATATCTTTGGCGCAACAGCATGGCCGCGGGTGATCATTGGACTGCTTTTGATCGCAACGCTGGGCAATATTTGGTTTCAATATAAACACGGCGCCGCCACCCAAGGCACGCTTGGGCAAAATGATGAAAGAGCAGATTTCAGCGCCCCTGGGACACTCCCAAGGATGGTCGCGGTTCTTCTCATTCCATTTATTTTTGCATGGCTGCTTAAGCCTGTTGGCATTTATTTTAGCGCGCCATTCTTTATCGCCATCATCATCTTCCTTTTTGGGGAGCGCCGCTGGAAGGCGATCCTACTGATGACAGTGGTTATTTATGTGGTGTTCATCGGGCTTTTCTTGGTGATCCTCAATGCGCCCCTACCGCAAGGCAATATGTCACCGTTCTATGATTTCAGCGCTTGGATTCTGACCATGAACGCCAAGCTTCAAGGGATTTAAGCAAATGATTGAAAATTTCCTAGCAGGATCTTCAGCGCTATTTGGTGATCCTTTTACCATTGGCATTTTTGTTTTTGGCGTCATTGGCGGCATGCTTTTTGGCGCAATTCCCGGGGTCAGCATGTTGACCTTGGCGGCGATCTTATTGCCTTTCACCGCAGGGCTTGAACCGGCACAGGGTGTCATGCTGTTTGCGGTGATTTATTGCACCGGCACTTATGGCGGGGCGATCACGGCAATTTTGTTTAATATCCCGGGCTCGGCTGAAAATGCCCCCACCGCCTTTGATGGCTACCCCATGACGCAAAAAGGGGAGTCGGGCAAGGCGGTTGGCGCGGCTGTGCTGTGTTCGGCCATTGGCGGGATGGCATCAGCCTTGGTCATGATGACCGCGACTGAA
>WTHX01000137.1 GCA_011522975.1 Alphaproteobacteria bacterium
CCCTGAGATTCTGGATATCTTGCCTCGACTTGAAAAGATTAAGGGTCGTTTTGACGTGATCAATCTGCATGATCGCAAAGGCCGCCCTTTGATTGATATTGCTCAAATCTCTGACAGCCACCGCCTGACGACGACACGCTATAATGCCATTGGCACGGTCAGTTACGTGATCAGCCGAAAAGCCGCCAAGCATTTGTTGGACCTGTCCTTCCCTGTGCTGTTTGAAGTTGATGTGCTGATGAACCGGTGGTGGGATCACGGATTGCAAACCTTGGTGGTCGCACCTCAAGTCGTGCGTGAAGATGATGCGCCATCCACCATCGGCTATAACAAAGCCAAACCTGTTTGGCCTGATGATACGATCATCCATGAATTAAAACGCCGCCTGAATAGGGCGAAAGATTCCATGGCCAAACGCCGGTCCTTTGCCGCTATGGTGGCAACAGCGAAAATGAGACTGATCGGCACGAACCCTAATGACACGTCATTCAACCCTGAATACCCTGACTTAAGACGCGTGACAGAGCCGGAATAATGTCATCTGTTGCCCCCACCAAAACCGCCCCCACCAAAACCGCAAGAGATGAATTCTGGGATGGCGTAAAAGATGAAACGCCTTTGATGCTGGGGGTGTTTCCGTTTGGCATGGTCTTTGGAGTTTTGGGCATCGAAGCCGGGCTTGAGCCTCTCGTGGTCATGGCCATGTCTATAATCGTCTTTGGCGGCGCCAGCCAAGTGGTGTTTGCCCAAATGGCCAGCGCCGGGGCCAGCGGTTTGGTGATCACAGGCACGGTTGGCATTATCAACCTGCGCCATGCGCTTTATTCCGCCACCATGACACAATATATCGAAGGCCTGCCCATGCGCTGGCGGGTGTTGCTGGCGTATTTGCTCACCGATGAAGCCTTTTTTGTGACCCTCAACAGGATGCAAACAAAACCGCCATCGCCGTTTATGCATTATCATATGCTGGGCACAGGCGGCTTGCTCTGGGTCATGTGGCAAATCTCAACCGCCATTGGTGTGGGGCTTGGCGAATTGATCCCTGATTCCCTCAACCTTGGCTTTGCCATTCCGCTGACATTCATGGCGATTACTTTGCCGCAAATCACCTCCATCCCGCCGTTGGTGGCTTTGTTGGTGGCGGGCACGGTTGCGATTTTGGGGCAAGATTTGCCGTGGAATATTTGGGTGATTGCCGCCGGCTTGGTCGGGATGATCGCGGGATATTGTGCTGAATTGATTTTGGCGAAGAAAAAAGGAGATGCGGCATGATTGGCTCTGACGTCATATGGCTGGTGATGGTCGCATCTGGTTTGCTGACATTTGCTGCGCGGTTTTCAATGATCGGCTTATTCCAAGACCGCGAATTGCCGCAAATCATCAAACAAATCCTAACCTATGTGGCGCCGTCTGTTCTGGCGGCCATTATCATCCCCGATGTGTTGCTCATCGATGGGGCGGTAACGGTACTGGATAACCCCAAAATTCCGGCCTTTCTTCTGGCCATGGTGGCGGCCGCCCTGACCCGCAATGTCTTGGTGACCATCTCAACAGGGATGATCGCCTTATGGATCATTACGGCTTGGATCTAATCACGCTTTTGTCATTTGCTTTTACTGAATTTTAACGTTTTGATGATATTCTAATATAACAACCCTAAGACTTATAAACACCAAGATTAAGGCCAGTCCCATGAATGGAAATACACCCTCCCCGTCATCATCCTCTTTATTCGGCAAATTGCTGGATTTCGCCCGCCGCCATATCATTCTGGTTCTGACATTGAAATTCATGTCAGGGCTTGCGATTGGTTTTGGCCTTGGCGTTTATTATCTGCCGATTTTGATCGCCGATGCGCCGGCGGATCAAGCGCTGGTTGTGGCGCAGGCTGAGACTGCCGAAAGGCAAGCCATGTTTGTTCGTGACCGGGGTGACAGCGACGCGCTTCATTGGGGTGAAGGCACGTTATTCTTATCTGAAACCCGTGTCACGCTTGATGGTGAAGTCTCCCCCGGGCCTGATTACCGGATTTATTTGACGCCGCGTTATGTCGAGACCGAAAAGGATTTTCTGGCCATCAAGTCAAACAGTGTTGAGATTGCCCGCGTCAAAGGGTTTAAGAATTTCTCCTATGAAATCCCTGGCGGCATTGATGCCAGTGCCTATCAAGGTGTCCTGATCTGGTGTGAACGTTTCAGCCAATACATCACGTCTGGCCCACTAAAAGTTAGCAGCTAAAAGGCATAAAAGGCCGAAGCCGATGGAACATTTGAATTTCCTGACATTGGCTTTGGCCAGTTTTATCTTTGCCATCACGCCTGGCCCGGGGATTGTTGCGGTGCTGGCGGTGACGATCAATCGCGGGTTCTGGAACGGGGCTGCCATGTCATTGGGCGAGGTCACAGGCGATATGATCTACCTTCTGGTGGTGATGATCTCTGTGGCCAGTTTTGCCGAAGAATTGACAACGGCTTTGCTGGTTGTCCGCGTTTTAGGGGCGATTTATCTGGGCTGGCTGGGATATCAGCAATTCAAAAGCCCTCCTTTGGTGGTGGGGGATGCTTTGCTGTCATCCCGAAAAGTCTTAGCGTCATTTGCCACAGGGTTTATGATCAGCCTGACCAACCCGAAGGTTATGGTGTTCTACCTATCGTTCCTGCCGCTGTTTATCGACATGACCATGATTGATGTGATGACGGGGTCGCAAGTTTTTGTGGTGATGTTCTTCAGTGTTCTGGCCGGGCCATTACTGGTCGCCGCAATGGGGCATAAAGCCCGAAAATTCGCCAGCCACGATATTTATGGACGTTGGATCAACCGTTTTACCGGATTGGCGCTTATCGCTGTTGCCCTGGCCTTGGTGATTACGATTTAACGTTTGCAGCAGATTTTAACGCATTGGCTTTGATGCGCTTAAACCTGATCATAGAAGCGGGGATCAACGCGACATAAAGCACCCCAAGGGCGATCAAAACATCCCATGGGCGTGAGATCAACATCGCCACCACCAACACAAAAAAACCTAATGCCGGTAAGGCCAATGCCCGCGGCAATTTAATGCCTTTGCCTGCAAAAGTTGGGATGGTCGAAATCGCACCAATGCCGATCACCACCAGCCAAGTGGCCAAAAAGTAAGATTCCCGCAAGACGTCAGCGTCAAAACGGAAACTGGCAATAATCGGCAACAACACCAAAAACGCTGCCGCAGGAGATGGAATACCTGTGAAATAATTCGCCGCCCATGTCGGGGTATCATGCAATTCTGAATTAAACCGCGCCAAGCGCAAAGCACAACAGGCGGCATAGAAAATACAAGCCCCCCATGCGATCCGGCCAGCGTCTTCCAACGCAAAGAGATACAGCATCAATGCCGGCACAACACCGAAGACCACCATGTCACAAAGACTGTCGAGTTGCGCGCCAAAATTGCTGGATGATTTCAGAAGACGAGCCATACGGCCATCCAGCGCGTCAAAAATACCAGCCAGCGCGACCAATAAAACAGCCGCTTCAAACCGATCCGCGAAAGCATATCTGATGGCGGTCATCCCGCAAGACAAAGACGCTAAGGTAATAAGATTAGGCAAGAGCCATGCAAAATTGACACTGCTTAATCGCCGCCGCCGTCTTTGTTCAAACTGATCGGACATTATCGGGCGATGCTCTCTGCCATGGCTTTGGCCCCACGCGCATAATCGGCGATCATGGTCTCCCCCGCCAAGGTTGTTTGCCCCGGCGCCACCAGCACTTTAACTGGCTTTGGCAACCAAACATCAACACGGCTTCCGAAACGGATGATGCCGTAATGTTCTCCGGTGGTGAGTTGATCACCTTCGGAAACATCACAAAGGATGCGGCGTGCCACCAAACCAGCAATTTGGATAAAACCAATGGTCGGGCCATGGTCAGTTTTCATGACCAGCCCAAGACGTTCATTCTGGGTGGAGGCTTTATCAAGGCTGGCGTTAAAAAACGCCCCTGGAAAATAAAACTTATCGGTGATGACCCCAGCCATGGGCGCGCGGTTCACATGGACATCAAAAACATTCATGAAAATCGCGATACGGGTGTATTTCCCATCGGGCAAATCCAGTTCCGCCGGTGGCGGTAAGTCTTCAACCGACAGCACACGACCATCCGCCGGTGAGATCACCAGATCAGGGCGTTGCGGGGTGACGCGCACCGGATTGCGGAAGAAATAAACACACCACAGCGTCAGAATTAAACCCGGGAAAAACAAATGTTCCCAGATCATCGTCAGGATAACAGCCGCCACTGCAAAAATGGCGATAAAGGGCCGCCCTGCAGGATGGATAGGAACCAAAACACTGGTTTTTATTGTATCAAAAATATGCATCAATGATCCTCAATCGATCTTGATTAATTTTGCGCCGCTTCAGCAGCCATGCGGATTGCCTTAATATTTTCAGCATAATGGCGCGGGTCACGATCGCCAAAGACAGCAGATCCCGCCACCAATACATTTGCCCCCGCTTGAGCAACCAATGGCGCTGTTTCAACCGTGACACCGCCATCAACTTCGATATCAATATCACGATCACCCACCATATCACGAATAGCGGCAATTTTGGGCAAGACGGCATGAATAAATTTCTGGCCGCCAAACCCTGGGTTAACCGTCATCAGCAGAATCAAATCCACCCGATCCAACACATGGCCAATGACATCCACCGGCGTGGCAGGGTTAATCGCAACCCCTGCTTTGACGCCAGCATCACGGATCGCCGCCAAAGAACGGTCCAAATGCTTGCAAACCTCGGCATGAATGGTGATGACTTCAGACCCTGCTTTTTGGAAATCAGCAATATAAGCATCTGGATTGCTGATCATCAGATGGGCATCAAAACATTTGGCCGAATGCCGTCTTAAATCACGGATCACTGGCGGGCCAAAAGTGATATTTGGGACAAAATCGCCATCCATGACATCAAGGTGAATCCAATCCGCGCCCGCCGCATCAATCGCGGCGACTTCTTCACCGATTTTAGAAAAATCAGCAGATAGAATTGACGGTGCAATGCGGATCGGTCTGGTCATGATTTAATCTTACAACAATTTGCCCATGGCGACAGCATTATCCACCATCCGCATGGAGAAACCCCATTCATTATCATACCAAGACAAGACACGGCAAAGGCCGTTTTCCATCACTTTGGTCTGGTCCATATGGAAAATGGATGAATGTGGGTCATGGTTGAAATCAGATGAAACCAGTTGTTCATCGGTATAACCCAGAATGCCTTTCAACGGCCCATCAGCGGCTTGGCGGATGGCATCATTGATCGCTTCAACACTGACTGCTTTTTGGGTCTGGAAGGTCAGATCAACCGCGGAGACATTAGCGGTTGGCACACGGATCGCCACGCCATCCAATTTGCCTTTCAATTGCGGCAAGACCAACGCCACCGCGCGGGCAGCCCCGGTGGTGGTGGGGATCATATTGGTGGCAGCAGCACGGGCGCGATAAAGGTCTTTGTGGTTTTTATCCAAAGTGGGCTGGTCACCAGTATAGGAATGGATCGTCGTCATAAACCCGCTTTCAATGCCAAAGGCTTCGTCCAAAACAGCCGCGACAGGCGCCAAGCAATTGGTGGTGCAGGATGCGTTTGAAACCACATGATGATCAGCGGTGATTTGGTCATGGTTAATGCCATAAACAACGGTCAAATCCGCATTATTGGCCGGGGCGGAGACCAACACCCGCTTTGAACCATTATCGAAATGGGCAGCGGCTTTATCACGGTCAGTAAAAATGCCTGTGCATTCCATGACGATATCAACGTCAAGGTCTTGCCAAGGAATTAACCTTGGGTCACGTTCTGATGAAAACCTGATCTTGCCACGGCCATAATCCATTGTCTCACCATCAACTGTAACGTCTTGGTTTAACCGGCCATGGACAGTGTCATAGCGCAACAGATGGGCATTTTCCTTGGCCGTGCCTGTTGAATTGATCCCTACGATTTCAACATCAGTGCGGCCTGTTTCAATGATGCTTCGCATCACAAGCCGACCAATACGGCCAAACCCATTAATGGCAATTCTGGTGGTCATCGATTTTTCCTTATTTTCTGAAATTAAGACTGAATTAATGCAACAGCCTTGGCGACGGTTTCATCTGTGGTGATTTTGAAATGATCATAAAGCGCAGGCGCGGGGGCTGACTCGCCAAAGCCTGGCATGCCAACAAAGCCGCCGTTTTCGCCAAGATAGCGATCCCAGCCAAAGCGAACCGCCGCTTCAATCGCAAGCCGTGGGGCATCGCCCAGAACGCTGGCTTTATAGGCGTCAACCTGCTGATCAAACAATTCCCAACATGGCATGGAGACAACCGCGGCATGCAATGCGTATTTTTCTTTCAACACATCGGCGGCTTCAACAGCCAAGGCCAGTTCTGTGCCTGTTGCCATAATGGTGATATCCCGCTTGCCAGCGGCTTCACGCAGGATATAGCCGCCTTTCATAGTCAGGTTATCATGGGATTTTTCTTGCCGCAGGGTTGGTGTGCCCTGACGCGATAATGCCAGAACAGATGGCGCGTCTTTTTGCATCAATGCCGCTTCCCATGCTTCGGCGACTTCCACCGCATCACCAGGGCGGAAGACCAAAAGATTAGGTGTCGCGCGCAACATCGCCAAATGTTCAACAGGCTGGTGGGTTGGGCCATCTTCACCCAAACCAATGGAATCATGGGTCATGACATAAATGACCCGCTGTTTCATCAGGGCAGAAAGACGGATCGCCCCACGAGCATAATCGGTAAAGACCAAGAACGTGCCGCCATAAGGCACCATGCCGCCATGAAGGGCAATCCCGTTCATCGCCGCCGCCATGCCATGTTCACGAATCCCGTAATGGATGTAGCGTCCTTTATATTTGCCCGGCGTCACGGGCAAGGTTGCATCTGTCTTAGTCAGGTTAGACCCTGTCAAATCAGCAGACCCACCCACCGTTAAATCTGTTGCCGCGTTGATCACCTCAAGGGCTTTTTGACTGGATTGGCGGGTGGCCAATTTCGGTGCGTCTTCTTTCAATGATTGCTTATAGGCTTTCATGGCGCGGGTTAATTTGACAGGCATTTCACCCGACATTGCCGCTTCAAACCGCTTTTTCTTGGGTGAGTTTTCAAGGCGGTCCTGCCAGTCATCATAAGCGGCCAGTGAACGCTGACCTGTTTTGGCCCAAGCATCTTGAATATCTTGCGGGATGGTGAACGGTTCAGCCGTCCAGCCCAACGCCTGACGCATGCCTGCAATTTCTTCATCCCCCAATGGCGCACCATGGGTTTTTGCTGTGCCGGCCAAGGTTGGTGCACCAAAGCCAATGGTTGTTTTGCAGGCCACCAATGATGGCTTGCGGTTGGCGGCGGCGGCGGCAAGCGCTTCACGGATGGCGTCATGGTCATGGCCATCAACAGACTGAACATGCCAGCCTGCGGCACGGAAACGCTGGATTTGATTCATTGAGGTTGAAAGCCCGGTCGCGCCATCAATCGAAATTGAATTGTCATCCCAGAGGACGTTCAAGCGACCGAGTTTTAAATGCCCCGCCAGATCAATCGCTTCATGGCTGATGCCTTCCTGCAAACAGCCATCACCAGCGATCACCCATGTGCGGTGGTCCACCAGATTAGCGCCAAATTTAGCCGCCATCATGCGCTCAGCCAGCGCAAAGCCAACTGACGTGGCAATCCCTTGACCAAGGGGGCCTGTGGTGGTTTCAATCCCTTTGGCCATACCATATTCAGGATGACCCGCGGTAATCGCCCCCATCTGGCGGAAATTCCGCAACTGATCCATGGTCATATCGTCATAGCCCAGCAAATGATTAAGGGCGTAATGCAGCATTGAGCCATGCCCTGCTGACAAGATAAAGCGATCACGATCAGGCCAAGACGGATCAGCAGGGTTAACCTTCATAAAATCAGAGAATAAAACTGTCGCAACATCGGCCATGCCCATCGGCATCCCCGGGTGGCCTGACTTGGCGGCCTGAACAGCATCAACGGCAAGAAAGCGAATGGCATCAGCCATTTTACGAGATAAATCGGAAGAATGTGTTGCTGCGGCGGATGTTGACATCAGGGATGACCTTTCTAAAAGCAAGACATCAAAAGTAAGAATTTATGCCAGATGTGAATCTTGGTTTTAAAACACCTGATCACTCAATCGCATATATTCTAATGCGGCTTCTTTCTAGCAAGTGTTGGGTAAGGCTTCAAGTGATGGATATCAACTTTCCTTGGGTTTAATCGTCACGGTCTTGGTTGTGTTCACGTTCAATCCGATCAACTTCGGATGATGCCCCAAAGAACAGAGGCACACGTTGATGCAAATTTTTGGGCGTCATATCCAAAATCGCACCATAGCCATTTGACGCTTTACCC
>WTHX01000151.1 GCA_011522975.1 Alphaproteobacteria bacterium
GTGTATAAGAGACAGGTCAAAAGCCTGTTCATTAACCTGCGCCACCAATTCAGCGCCGATTCCTGCAAACGGGAAGCCTTCTTCACACGATACCATGCGGTTGGTCTTCATCAGCGAGGTCATGATGGTTTCTGTATCCAATGGACGCAAAGACCGAAGGTCAATAACTTCAGCATCAATGCCGTCTTTGGCCAATTCTTCTGCCGCATCCAAGGCTTTGCCTACCATAATTGAAAAGGCGGTGATGGTGACGTCTTTGCCTGGCCGGACGATATTGGCCTTGCCGATTGGCACAACCCAATCATCATCATCAGGCACGTCAAAACTTTGGCCATAAAGGACTTCGTTTTCCAAGAAAATCACAGGGTTCGGATCACGAATAGCGGCTTTCAACAAGCCCTTGGCATCTGCCGCCGACCATGGGGAGACCACCTTAAGCCCCGGGCAATGCGCGTACCAGCTGGCATAACATTGGGAATGCTGTGCCGCCACGCGAGACGCCGCGCCATTAGGCCCCCTGAAGACAATCGGACAACCCATCTGGCCACCCGACATATAAAGCGTTTTGGCGGCTGAATTGATGATCTGGTCAATCGCCTGCATCGAGAAGTTAAACGTCATGAATTCAATAATCGGCTTCAATTCCCCGAAGGCCGCCCCAACACCAAGGCCAGCAAAGCCCATTTCGGTAATTGGGGTATCGACTACACGGCGATCGCCAAATTCATCGAGCAAGCCTTGAGAGACTTTATACGCCCCTTGGTATTCGCCCACTTCTTCTCCCATCAGGAAGACTTTATCATCACGGCGCATTTCTTCGGCCATGGCATCACGCAGGGCTTCACGAACAGTGATCTGGCGTGATGGCCCTGAAGCCACAGGTTCAACCAAATCGGTTTTGGACTGAGGCTGAGGTGTGGCAACAGCGGCAGGCGTTTCGGCTGCAATTGGGGCTGCTTCAATTGGTGCGGATGGCGCGGTTTCGCCGCCCTCGCCTGCGATTTCAGCAATGACCGTGCCAACCGCCACGCCTTCAGTGCCTTCAGCGATATTGATCTTGGCGATAGTGCCATCATCAAGGGCTTCAACTTCCATCACGGCTTTATCGGTTTCAATTTCAGCAATGACATCACCTGAACGGATCTCATCCCCTTCTTTAACCAGCCATTTGGCCAATTTGCCTTCAGTCATCGTTGGTGAAAGCGCTGGCATGGTTACGGTTGCGGTCATTCTGCTGCTCCTTCGATGATCACATCTGTCCAAAGTTCAGCCGCATCAGGTAATGGGCTTTCAAGGGCGAAATCGGCAGATGCCGCCACCACTTCTTTGACTTTCGCATCAATGGTTTTCAATTTGGCTTCATCCATGCCATCGGCCACCAGCAACTCACGCAATTGATCAATCGGGTCGCGTTGCTTGCGCATGGCATCAACTTCTTCACGGGTGCGGTATTTCGCGGGATCGGACATGGAATGACCGCGATACCGATAAGTCTGCATTTCAAGAATGTATGGGCCTTTGCCTTCACGGCAATGGGCAATGGCTTCAGCGGCAGCGGCGCGAACCGCCAAAACATCCATGCCATCAACCTGCATTCCCGGGATGCCATAGGCTTTACCGCGATCAGCCAGCGAACGGCCAGCCGCCGCACGGTTTACCGCCGTACCCATCCCATATTGGTTGTTTTCAATGACAAAAATCACCGGCAATTGCCAAAGCGCGGCCATATTGAAACTTTCATAGACCTGGCCTTGGTTCACCGCCCCATCGCCTAAATACGTCATAGAGACAGCATCTGTACCGTTATAACGATGGGCAAAGGCCAGACCGGCACCAATCGGCACTTGCGCCGCAACAATGCCATGGCCGCCATAAAAGTTCTTTTCCCGGCTGAACATGTGCATAGACCCGCCTTTGCCGCGGGAATATCCCCCTTCACGTCCAGTCAGTTCTGCCATCACGCCATTGGCTTCCATGCCGCAAGCCAACATATGTCCATGGTCACGATAGGAGGTTACAACGGTATCATCAGGGCGGGCCATCGATTGCATGCCTACAACGACCGCTTCTTGCCCAATATAGAGGTGACAGAAACCACCGATCTGACCCATGCCATAGAGTTGACCTGCTTTTTCTTCAAAACGGCGGATCAACAGCATGTCTTCGTAAAGACCGGCTAGGGTATCAAGATCAGGTTTTTCAATTGCGATATTCTTACCGCCTGCCTTTTTGCTCGGCTTACGTTTAAGCGCGGCAGGCTTAGTGTCGTTATTCGCGGTCTTTTCTGGGGCCATGTCATCCTCCAAAGAAATAGCACCCCGCCATGACTGACGGACTGCTATAGAATGACATGAAATAATATTTTTACAATTATTTTATTATGCTGATTTTTAACAGTTTTTTAATTATTAACCTAAATTAGTT
>WTHX01000084.1 GCA_011522975.1 Alphaproteobacteria bacterium
CCGTAATATTGGCCCGCCTGAAATTTTTGCACTGGTTTTCTTTGGTCTTGCGGTGGCATCAACGGTTGGCGCGCGCACCATCTGGAAAGGCTGGATGTCCGTGTTGATCGGGCTTTTGATCGCCACTATTGGTCAGGACCCTGTAGGCGGGATTAACCGTTATAACTTTGGTATGATTGATTTGGCGGCGGGCATTGCTTTTGTTCCGGCTATCCTTGGTTTCTTTGCGGTATCTGAAATTTTTGTTCAGGCCGAAAAGAAAGCCAGCGGGAAATACAAAGCCCCTAAAGTCAGCATGACTTTCCCATCGTTCTTGGAATTATGGATGCATAAGATTGCTGTTTTCCGGTCGATCATTGTTGGGTTTTTCTGTGGGATTTTGCCCGGGATTGGCGCGACGCTTGCTGCTTTCATGAGTTACGGTGAGGCGGTGCGTTGGTCTAAAAAACGGGAAGAATTTGGCAAAGGCAAATTGGAAGGTGTGATCTCTGCTGAAACCGCTAATAACGCGGCAACAGGCGCGGCGATGATCCCGCTGTTGGCGCTTGGTCTGCCCGGTGGGGCATTGACAGCCATGATGGTTGCGGTCTTCCAGATGCATGATCTTCAGCCAGGGCCATTGGTCTTTATGTTGTCACCTGACCTGATCTGGATTGTTTTTGCGGCGATGTTCTATGCCAATCTTTCGATCCTTTTAATAGGCGTGTTGGAAACCAAAACGATCCTTAATCTGTTGAAGATTCCATTCCAATTCTTGGCGCCATTGATTTTGATGCTGGCCACCACTGGGGCGTATATCAGCCGTGGTTTGGTGCTTGATGTGATGATCATGTTCTTGGCGGGTATTATTGGATACTTGCTGCGCCGCACAGGGTTTTCAATTCCGGCGATTGTGCTGGGGCTGATCCTCGGCAAGATCGGTGAGCAGAACTTTGCTCAAGGCATGCAGATGGTGCATTACGATATCGGTGATTATTTCTCACGTCCGATTTGCGCTGTCTTAATCGCTGCTGGTGCCCTGACCTTGCTTTCCAGCATGTATCGTGCCTTCACGAGTGTTAAGAAAAGCGCGTAATTCGCATAAAGCCTAAAGGAGGCCATGATGAGCGAAGATATCATCAAAGAGATCATTGTTCGTGCTCGAAATGCCCAACAGCAATATGAGGCCGAAGGATCACAAGAACGCTATGATCGCGCGGCGGCGGCGGTGGCTTGGGCAATCATGGAACCTGCCCGCAATCGGCATTTGGCTGAACTGGCGGTGGAGACAACAGGGCTTGGCAATGTTCCTGATAAAATTATCAAGAACCACCGCAAGACATTGGGCTTAATGCGTGACATCAAAGAAGCGGTCACATATGGCGTTATTTCGGATGATCCCGCAACCGGCATCACCGAAATTGCCCGCCCTAAAGGCGTGGTGGGGGCGATTGTGCCTTCAACAAACCCTGCCGCGACACCAGCCAATAACATCATCAATGCCATCAAATGCGGCAATGCGATTGTGGTCGCGCCATCACCGAAAGGCGTTGCCTGTTCGGAAACCTTGATTGGCTATATCCATGAAGAGTTTAAAAAGATTGGTGAAAATCCTGATTTGGTTCAGATGATCCCCGCGCCAGGGTCGAAAGAAAAGACCCAAGCCTTGATGGAAGGCTGCGATATGATTGTCTGCACCGGCAGCCAAAATAATGTCCACCGTGCCCAGACCGCGGGCACGCCTGCGGTTGCGGTTGGTGCAGGTAATGTGACGGTGATTGTCGATGAAACCGCTGATCTAGACGCGGCGGCTGAAAAGATCAGGGCATCAAAATGCTTTGATAACGCCACGTCATGCAGTTCTGAAAATGCTGTTGTGGTGGTCGATGCTGTTTATGACGCTTTTGTTGCGGCCATGGGGCGCGCGGGCGGGGCATTGGTTGATGATGAAAGAGGGATCGTTGCCAAGCTTTGGCCGGATGGGCATTTGAACCGCCATGTCATTGCCCAAGATGCCGATAAGATGATCGCGGCATTGGAATTAAATGTTCCTGAAGGCACAGAATATGTTGCGGTCCCTACCTCTGGCATTGGCCCTGACCATCCGCTTTCAGGTGAAAAACTTAGCCGTGTGTTGGCGCTTTATCGGGCGGCTGATTTTGATGCGGCACTGGCAACAACCCTTGAAATTCAACGCCATCAAGGGGCCGGGCATTCGGTGGGGCTTCATTCATCCGATGATGGGCGTGCCCATACCCTCGCCACTCAAATTCCGACCAGCCGTGTGATCGTTAATCAAGCCCATACATTTGCCACCGGCGGGTCGTTCACCAATGGCATGCCGTTTTCATTATCGATGGGCTGCGGGACTTGGGGCGGTAATTCGGTTAATGAGAACGTCAATTATCGCCAGTTTATCCAATCGAC
>WTHX01000154.1 GCA_011522975.1 Alphaproteobacteria bacterium
TCCAATTACCTGCAATTGCATTATGTCCCCGGCACAGGTGAATTGGCGGTGCTTTGCGGGGCTTTGATCGGCGCAGGGTTAGGCTTCCTTTGGTATAACGCCCCACCCGCATCCGTCTTTATGGGGGATACAGGGTCATTGGCGCTTGGTGGCGGATTGGGCGCGATCTCTGTTGCCACCCGCCATGAATTGGTGCTGGCAATTATCGGCGGGTTGTTCGTTTTGGAAACCGTCTCCGTCATCGTTCAAGTCATTTCATTCAAACTGACCGGCAAGCGGGTTTTCGCCATGGCGCCTTTGCACCATCACTTTGAAAAAAAGGGCTGGGCTGAATCCACCATTGTTATTCGGTTCTGGATCATATCCGTCGTGCTGGCCCTGATTGGTCTGGCCACGTTGAAACTGCGTTAAGGGATTGAAGAAACACTTATGATTATTCCATCAACCATGAACAACCAAACAATCGCTGTCCTGGGCCTCGGCCGTTCAGGGCAAGCGGCTTGTCATGCTTTGGTTAAAGCAGGGGCGATTGTGGTTGGGCATGATGATGGTGTTAATCTCAACAATATTGATCTGCCGAAAGAGGCTAAAACCATCTCCCCTGATGATTGGCCATGGGATCAACTGGATGCTCTTATCATTAGCCCGGGCATTCCGCATCAATTCCCGAAACCGCACCCTGCCGCGAAAAAAGCCATGGAATTGGGCATCCCAATTTTATCCGATATTGAAATGCTGATGCGGGCAAAACCTGCCGCGAAAATTATCGGCATCACTGGCACCAATGGCAAATCCACCGTCGTGACATTAATCGACCATCTGCTCAGGTCAGTCGGGATTAAAACCGCCCTTGGCGGTAATATTGGCGTTGCCGCACTGGGGCTGACCGACCCGGGCACAGACGGTGTGATTATCCTTGAATTATCGTCCTATCAATTGGAAACAACACCATCTCTATCGTTGGATGCAGGGGCTGTCATCAACATCACCCCTGACCATTTGGATCGCCATGGCGGCTGGCAAGGTTATGTGGCGGCAAAAGCCAAATTGATCAAAGCCATCAAACCTGAAGGCTTGACTGTTCTGGGGCAACAAGGGGCGGCCGCGCAATTGGCAAAAAAGGCGTCATCGGCTGTCATGATGGCTGATCCTGAAACAGCCCCTGACCGCAGCGCTTGCCCTGCCCTCAGCGGGCCGCATAATGCGCTCAACACTGCTATTGCTTGCAATATCGTTCGCTTCTTGGGGGTTGAAGATGACGTGATCACATCAGCGATTGCCAGTTTCCAAGGCCTACCCCACCGAATGGAGACAGTCGCCACAATTGATCACATCAATTTCGTCAATGACAGCAAAGCCACCAATGGCGATGCCGCCGCCGAGGCTTTGAAAACCTATGATCATATTTATTGGATTGCTGGCGGCGATGCCAAAGATGATGGGTTGGGGATTGCCGCTGATCACCTGGGTCATGTCCGTCATGCTTATATGATCGGCGCATCAGCAGAAAAATTTGCCGAACAGATTAAGGATCGCTGTCCTGTTGATGTCAGTCACGATTTGGAAACCGCGACTCATTCCGCTTTTCAAGATGCCCAAAAAGAAACCCTATCTGATGGCGCCAAAGACATTACGATCCTGCTGTCCCCTGCCGCTGCCAGTTTTGACCAGTTTAAAAACTTTGAGATGCGCGGCGAAAGATTCCGCCAAATCGCAACAGATATCACAGGAGGTCAGTCATGATTAGCCGTACTGACCGCAGTGTGATTGGCATTTGGTGGTGGACGGTTGATCGTCATCTCTTGGGATCAGCCTTGATCCTTGCTATTTTAGGGATTTTCTTGGTGATGGCGGCCAGCCCCCCTGTTGCCATGACGATCAATATCGACCCGCAACATTTTGTTCAGCGGCATTTGATGTTCTTGTTGCCAGCGGCGGTGGTGTTGATTATAACCTCCGTCCTCTCTCACCGTTGGATTCGTATTCTGGCTCTGGCTGGCTTCCTTGGCGTTGTGCTGTTGATCGGGTTATCGATTGCCATTGGCCCAGAGATCAAAGGGGCAACACGCTGGATTCCATTAGGGTCATTTAAATTACAACCCTCCGAATTTGCCAAACCGTTATTTGCCGTGGTTAGCGCATGGTTGTTGAGTCTCTGGCGTGAAGAGCGTGATTTCCCGGGTTGGATCATCTCTATTGTTTGCCTTGCGCTCTTGGCTGGTCTGTTGGTTTTACAACCTGATGTTGGGATGACAATCGTGATTGTTATGACATGGGCCTTGCAAATCTTCTTGGCAGGCATGCCATTGGCGCTGGTTTTAATGCTGTCCTTGGTTGTCGCGCCTGCCGTTGCGATCATTGGGTATTTTGCCCTGCCCCATGTGCAATCAAGGGTGAATAAATACCTTGAAGGCGGGTCAATGCAGGCCGATAACGCCATGCAGAGTTTTTCCAATGGCGGGTTTTTCGGCGTTGGCCCAGGTAACGGCGACGTGAAATACATCCTGCCTGATGCCCATTCTGATTTCATCTTTGCGGTGGCAGGTGAAGAATTTGGCATTATCAGCTGCATTGTGCTGGCGTCGATTTATGCCTTTATCATGTTCCGCAGTTTTAAATTGGCACGTCAATCTGAAAGCCTGTTTTTAATTTATGCCATTTCAGGCTTGGCCATGCAGTTTGGCTTGCAAGCCTTGATCCATATGGGGTCTTCAGTACATTTAATCCCCACCAAAGGCATGACGTTACCTTTCATCAGTTATGGTGGCTCATCACTTTTGGCCACTGCTTTGACGGTTGGAATTTTATTGGCGCTAACACGGCGCCCCGTGGCAGGGAGGGTGAACTGATGGCTAAGCGCATCTTAATCGCTGCTGGCGGTACTGGCGGTCATGTTTTCCCTGCTGTTGCGGTTGCTGAAAAATTGCGGGATGCAGGCTATACGCCGGTGTTTATCACGGACCAGCGGGGCAAATCTATGATCCCTCGCGATTTCCCATCCATGTCTATTTTGGCGGCATCTCCTTATGGTGACAAATTTGTCACCCGCCTTAAAGGGATGACCAAACTTGGGTTCGGCACACTTCAGACCATTGCCATGATGCTGATCACCCGCCCCCGCGCGATCATCGGCTTTGGCGGTTATCCAGCGGTTGCCCCTGTGATTGTTGGGCATTTTATGGGCAAGCCTTCAATGCTTCATGAACAGAATGCTTTCTTTGGCCGCGCCAATCATTTCTTGGCGAAATACACCAAACGCATTGCTCTGTCTTGGGGCGAGACCCGCAATATCCCGTCATCATCCCAAGCCAAAACTATCGTCACAGGCATGCCCGTTCGAGATGCGTTTGAGCATATTTCTACATTCACCCCACCGTCTTCAAAAGGTGATATCAACCTGTTGATCGTCGGTGGCAGTTTAGGCGCGGCCATTTTTGGTGAAACCGTCCCTGACGCAATCGGCCGCTTGCCAATAGAATTGCGCCAGCGTCTTAATATCACCCATCAAGTGCGGCAAGAGCAAATCGCTGCTGTCACCATGAAATATGAAAAGGCAGGCATCCGTCATACAATCGCGCCTTTCATTAAAAACATGGCTGAGGCCATGGAAGATACTCATTTGGTGATTGGTCGTGCGGGGGCGTCTTCTGTCGCGGAATTGGCCGCTGCTGGCCGACCTGCTATTTTGGTGCCTTACCCCCATGCCATGGATGATCACCAAACCGCCAATGCCGAAGCCGCGGTAGAAGTCAAAGGCGGATGGCTTGTCCCCGAACAAGAAATGAGCGCAGGGTCGCTTGCTGGACGGATCGCGACTTTAATCTCATCGCCTGAAACTTTGGCTGAAACAGCATCAAATATCCGCGCATTAAATAAAACCAATGCGGCGAAATCAATCGCTGAACAGGTCGTATCTCTCACCGGAGATGAGATTGCCCTCACCGCAATTAAAGGAGAGATGTCATGAGTCAGTTGCCATTATCAATTGGCCGCATTCATTTCACGGGCATTGGCGGGATCGGGATGAGCGGTATTGCCGAAATTCTGCATGACATGGGCTATGATATCACCGGAAGCGACATGGCTGAAAACGCCAATGTTAAAAGATTGCGCAACAAAGGCATCACCATCAAGATTGGCCAAGTGGCTGAAAATATCGAAGGCGTGGCGATTGTCGTAATCTCCACCGCGATCAAGCCTGATAACCCTGAAGTGCTGGAAGCCCGCCGCCGGTTTCTGCCGATTGTCCACCGCGCTGAAATGCTGGGTGAATTGATGCGCTTGCGCTGGTCTGTTGCGATTGCCGGCACTCATGGCAAAACAACAACGACGTCTTTGGTGGCGACATTGTTGGATGCAGGCGGCATTGACCCGACGGTGATCAACGGCGGCATTATCACCGGCTGGGGCAGTAACGCCCGCTTGGGTGACAGCGATTGGATGGTGGTCGAAGCCGATGAAAGCGATGGGTCGTTCTCACGCCTTAAGCCAACTGTGGCTGTGGTCACCAATATCGACCCTGAGCATCTTGATCACCATGGCAATTTTGACAATCTGAAAACAGCCTTCCGTAACTTTGTTGCGTCAATTCCGTTTTATGGGTTTGCCACGCTTTGCATTGACCACCCTGAAGTGCAACGTATGATCCCGCAAATCTCAGAACGCCGGATCATCACCTATGGCCTGTCGGCGAGTGCCGATATCCGCGCCATGAACCTTTCTGCAGGCGATAATGGCATGACCTTTGATGTCATTTTATCAAAGCGGATGGCAGAACCGATCACCAATGGCGATACTGAAATTAAGGCTGTCAACTTCCCCATGCTGGGCGAGCATAATGTTTTGAATTGTTTGGCCGCCATCAGCGTTGCCTTAGAAATGGGCGTTAGCATTGAGGCGATCCGTGATGGGTTAAACCGCTTCAAAGGTGTTGGCCGCCGGTTTGATTACAAAGGCGCGGCAAATGGGGTCATGGTGATTGATGATTACGGCCACCACCCTGTTGAAATTCAAGCCGCCCTGAATGCTGCCCGAATGTTAAAGCCTGACAATCAAGTGATTGCCGTTGTTCAGCCGCATCGTTACAGCCGCCTTCATGATTTATTCAGTGATTTTTGTGGCTGCTTTAATGATGCCGACCATGTTTTGGTGGCCGATGTTTATGCCGCAGGTGAAACCCCTATCGAAGGGGCTGATCGTGATGGTCTAGTGGCCGGCTTGCAAGCCCATGGTCATCCCTCCCCAATTGCGCTGGAAGCCCCTGAAACATTGGCGGCTCAAATTCAAGCCATTGCCAAGCCTGGGGATGTGGTGATTTGCCTTGGGGCAGGCAGTTCCACCCAATGGGCAGATGCGTTGCCAGAACAACTGGCAGCCTTACAAGCATTAGAAGGGGCATCAGGAGGGCGTCATGACTGATCTGATCAAACGCTTGCCTGACGTGCGCGGTGATTATGCTGAAAACACCCCCATGGCGAAACATACTTGGTTTGGTGTTGGCGGTAATGCTGACGTGATGTTCAGCCCGAAAGACAGTGCCGATTTGGCCCATTTCATGGCCCATCTTGATGAGGATATCCCACTTTATCCCATTGGGGCTGGGTCAAACCTGTTGGTGCGCGACGGCGGCATTAGCGGCGTTGTCATTAATATGACCACCCATATGAACAGCATCACCCAAGATGGCGAGAGGTTGATTGTTGGCGCTGGACTGCATGATGCTGATGTGGCGCGTGGCGCCGCGAAAATGGGGTTGGCTGGGCTTGAGTTTTTGATCGGGATACCCGGCACCATCGGCGGCGGCTTGCGCATGAACGCAGGTGCCTATGGCACCGAATTTAAAGATATTGTCATCACAGCAGAAGCCATTGACCGTCAAGGTCAGATTCATACCGTCACCCCCGAAGATATGGGGATGCGCTATCGCCATAGTGATGCACCTTTGGATTGGGTCTTTACCCATGCTGTCTTGCAAGCCCGCCATGGCGAGGTTGAGGAGATTCGCGCCCGCATGAAAGAGATTGTCGGCAACCGTGCTGATGCACAGCCGCGGGGGGTGCGGACAGGTGGATCAACCTTCGCCAATCCTGATGGCCATAAAGCCTGGCAATTGATCGATCAAGCGGGCTATCGCGGGCATCAAGTTGGACAGGCAATGGTATCGGACAAGCATTGCAATTTCCTGATCAACAGCGGTGGTGCCACTGCCCATGACATTGAAACTTTAGGTGAGACGGTTCGCGCCGCGGTGAAAGACCATGCTGGGGTTGATCTCCGCTGGGAGATTCGCCGCATCGGATCACCCGCTGAAACTCCAGCCAAAGGAGGCCGCGATGACTAAGCGTCAAGACATTGATCGTTCTGGCCTGACCTTAATTTTGATGGGCGGCTGGACAGCCGAAGCCGAGGTTTCGCGCAATTCAGGCAAGGCTTGCTATGACAGCGCGATCCGTAAAGGCTGGACAGCAGAATGCCTTGAGGTGGAACGTGACATTGCCCAGCAATTGATCACCCGCAAACCAGCCCGTGTTTTCAACGCGCTCCATGGCCAGATGGGTGAAGATGGCAATATCCAAGGGCTCTTAAACCTGTTGGAAATTCCCTATACCCATAGCGGTGTTCTGGCCTCAGCCATTGCCATGGATAAGCCTGCCACGAAAGCAGCCCTCAGCCCCCATGGCATCCGTTTCCCTGATGACCTTAACATCACAATCGATGGTGATGTGATGTGTATTGGCCACCCCAACCAGCCGAAATTCAACGCACCTGTGGTGATCAAGCCGCGCAATGACGGCAGTTCTATTGGCGTGATGTTGATCGAAGATTGCACAAAATTGCCGCCTTACAGCACTTGGATACAAAACCCTGAACAATCCGCCCCGCAATTGATGGCCGAACCCATGATCCCCGGGAGAGAATTGACCGTTGCTGTGCTCAATGGCCAGCCCCTGACTGTGACAGAGATTACCCAAAGCAATCATTTTTATGATTATGAAGCGAAATACGCCTCTGGTGGGTCTCAGCATCAATTGCCCGCAGATGTGCCTGATCATGTTGCTGAACAAGCCATGGCTTGGGCGGCATTGGCGCATAATGTTTTGGGGTGCCGTGGCGTCAGCCGGTCTGATTTCCGTTGGGATGACGACAAAGACGAACTTTATATGCTGGAGATTAATACTCAGCCCGGCATGACAGCAACATCGCTTGTGCCAGAACAAACCGCTTATTGTGGGACAAGCATGGATGATCTGGTCGATCAATTGCTGGAGGCTGCGCAATGCGATTAAACCTCTACCGTATGACCGACAACCCAAGGGCTGAGAAAATTCCCTTCATCAAAAGACGGGGCGTCAAGATTACCCTCATCAGCATGGCGACAGTCGGGATACTGATGGGCGGGATGACAACCTATCTTTGGCGGCATGCCATTGCCCAAGACCTGATCGCGTTTTCAGCGGAGTCAGGCTTGCGGCTTGAAAAGATCATCATCAAAGGCCGCGTCAATACAAAAGAAGATGATATCACCGCCGCGCTTGATGTGGATTGGTATAGCCCCATGATCACGCTGGACCTTGACCGCATGCATGAAAACGTCAGTGGTTTGGGATGGGTGCGCGGCGTTGAGATCAAACGCCAAATGCCATCACGGCTCATTGTCACCCTAGAAGAACGCCAAGCCCTCGCGCTTTATCAGAATGACAATGGCCATCATGTGATTGATCGTGATGGCGCCATTATCAGCGGCGTCAAAGCAGAAGGCTTTACCCATCTGCCTGTTATTAAAGGCGACCAAGCCCCGCAAAATGCCCATGCGATTATCGAATTGCTGAAAACCGAAACCTCTCTTTTCAATGATGTGTGGTCACTGACCTATCAGTCTAACCGCCGCTGGGATGTTTATTTGCGAAATAATATCCGCATTCAACTTCCTGAAAAAGACACCGCAACCGCTTGGTCAAAACTTGCTGAAATGGATCGCGAGCATCAACTGACCAAGCGTGATGTGATGAATATCGACCTCCGTATCCCCAATAAACTGGTGATCCGCCGCAATAAATCACGCCCAGCAAAGGGAAGCCAAACATGAGTTACCGCAAACCTGTGATCAAATCCCCCAATCAGAAATCACCCAAACAGCGCAGTGGTGTGATCGCCGCCCTTGATATTGGCACATCAAAGATCGCTTGCTTGATCGCTGAACATGACGGCACCACAGGCCTGATCGTCAAAGGGATTGGTCAGCACGCCTCAGAAGGCATGCGCCAAGGTGAAGTCGTGGATATCGAAGCCTTATCAAGCGCTGTCGGCAAAACAGTGGAAGCCGCAGAAAGCATGGCTGGCATGACCATCAATCACGTCTGGGTCAGCGTTGCAGGCGGCACGCAAATGTCACAATTGCGGCGTCAGCAAACCGATATCGCTAGCGGTGAAGTCACTACCCGCGATATTATTCGCCTGCACCGCAATGATCTGGATGAACAAGAAGCCGAAGGCCGTGTGGTCTTGCATCGCTTGCCGCTTCAATATGCGGTGGATGGCGTCAAAGGCATTAAAGACCCCTTGACCATGAGTGGCCGCAGCCTGAGTGCTGACCTAGCCGTGGTCACCGCATCAGAAGGCACGCTTAATAACCTCAGAACTGTTGTTGAACGCAATCATTTGAAGGTCGAGCGTTTTGCGTCCAGCAGTTATGTGTCTGGTCTGTCTTCACTGGTGGAAGACGAAAAAGACTTGGGCGCAACCGTGATTGATCTGGGGGCTGGTGTCACCGGTATTGCCATTTTCATGGAAGGTCATTTGGTCTATGTCGACAGCATTCCTGTCGGCGGCCATCATGTCACGTCTGATATTGCCCGCGGACTTTCCACCCCATTGGATGAAGCCGAACGCACCAAATCGTTGCATGGCTCTGTGCTGACCGCCATCGGCGATACCGATGAATTGATCACCCTGCCCATGGTGGGTGAAGACCCTTCAGATACGCCGCAACAAATTGAATTGGGGCTTTTGGGCGAGATTATCCGCCCTCGTGTCGAAGAAATTTTTGAAATGCTTACCCGCCGTTTGGAATTAAACGGATTTGCCAATGCCGCAGGCCAGCGGGTCGTGCTGGTTGGCGGGGCATCACAATTGCAAGGCATGACCGATTATGTCGCCACCATGTTTGGACGGGCGGTGCGCCATGGCAAACCCATTGGGATCACGGGCATGGCTGATGCCACGCGTGGCCCTTCATTTAGCGCCGCAGCAGGACTGTTGCGCTTTGCATCTGTTGAACAAGAACTTGAACCGCATCGCGAGCATGACCGCAGCGATAAATCGGGCATGCTAAGCCGCATTACCCATTGGTTCAACACCCATATTTGAGGCGGAGATGACTGTACACATGACCATGTCATCCCCCTTAACCGACATAAAAGGCTCTGCCTTTTATATCCGAGCCAACAAGGTCAATGGTGCTGCTCGGACGCCATATCCAAGTCAGGTGACGCCCCTAAAGGCCAGCCTGACACACCATCATGGGATGCATATTGCACCCATGGCATTTGAAAAAAAGGAGATCATGCCATGACTCTTAATATTTCTGTTCCAACCACAACACAGGAACTGCGCCCTAAGATCACCGTTATCGGTGTTGGTGGGGCTGGCGGTAATGCCGTCAATAATATGATCAGCGCCAATCTAGAAGGCGTTGATTTCTTGGTTGCCAATACCGATGGGCAAGCGCTTGCCGCATCACTGGCGGACCGTAAAATTCAACTGGGTCGTCAACAAACCCAAGGTCTGGGTGCAGGCTCTGCCCCTGAAATTGGCCGTGTTGCTGCCCAAGAAAGCCTTGATGATATTCTGGCTGAACTGACCGATAGCCATATGGTGTTTATCACCGCTGGCATGGGCGGGGGTACAGGCACAGGTGCCGCCCCGGTAATTGCAAAAGCAGCCCGTGAACGCGGTATCTTAACCGTTGGTGTTGTCACCAAGCCTTTTGATTTTGAAGGCCCTGTCCGCATGCGTCAGGCCAATTCAGGGATCGAAGAACTGCAGGCTTATGTCGATACGCTGATTATTATCCCGAACCAGAATCTGTTCCGTTTGGCCAATGAGCGCACCACTCTTGCTGATGCTTTCGCCATGGCAGATGATGTCTTGCATAAAGGCGTTAGCGGCGTCACTGATCTGATGATCAAGCCAGGCAACATCAACCTTGATTTTGCTGATATTCGGGCGGTGATGTCTGAAATGGGCAAAGCCATGATGGGCACTGGTGAAGCATCTGGTGACAACCGTGCTGCCAATGCGGCCGAAGCGGCGATCAACAACCCGCTGCTGGATGAAACCACCATGAACGGCGCGCAAGCCGTGTTGATCAACATCACTGGCGGTCCTGACATGACTTTGTTTGAAGTCGATGAAGCGGCCAATCATATTCGCCGTGAAGTTGATGCCGAAGCCACCATTATCTTTGGGTCTGCCATTGATGATCGCATGGAAGGCATCATGCGGGTTTCTGTTGTCGCCACAGGCATGGAAGGTGAAGCGAAATCAGAACGCCCACCGTTTAATCAGCATATCACCAAGCCGCTTCAGCCAGTCATGCAAGAAACTTCAGGTCCTGCTCTGGAAATGACAGAAGCACCTGTCATGACAGAAGAAACGGTAATGGACGATCAAAGCGATGCCCATCATGAAACGATGATGGAGACACCATCTTTCATCATGCCTGAGGCGATTGAAGCCGCTGAAGACCTTACTGCTGATAATTTGGCTGATGACTTGGCTGATTCCATGGTTGGTAGCGATGATGAAAAAACCATGATGGCAGACGACCTTCAGGATGATGCAGAAGATCAGTCTGATCAACATGATTTGGTGGCACTGGTTGACCAAGCCCGTGCTGAAATGCAGAGCGAAATGGCTGAACCTGTGGCTGAATCAGAAGATACTGATGAGGACCTGAAGGATGATGAGCCGTTCACTTTACGTGAAATCACGGATATCCCTGAAGACACTTCTGCAGAAGATGCGAAAAAACCTGTCAGCCTGATTGGTCACTTGACCGGTATGTTCAGCAGCAAAAAGCCGGTTGAAGACACGCCGAAGGTTGAACCTGAAGTGACGTCAACTTTGGCGGCTGATGATACCGTTAGTGTGATGTCCATGGCTACATCATCAATGGAAACTTCAACGCCAGCGGTTGAAACAGCATCTTCAGAAGACACAAGCGCAGCTGCTGAAATGTCATCTGAAACTGCCGCCCAAACCGAAGCACAAAACACCGCTATTCCAGAAGAAAAACCTGCTGGTCTGGCGGCGTTAAAGCCAACGCCACAACCAAAATTGGACATTGACGATGCCCATGCAGATGTTGACCTTGACATCCCTGCATTCCTGCGTCGTCAGGCCAATTAGGTTTTGGTAAAAAATGGCATGATACCAAAGGTTTAGGCAAGTTACGGCCGTGGTTATAATTGCTACAATTGGTAACCATTCGTGATTTGTATCCACCCAGTGAAAATCCTATATTCGCTGGGTGGATAACCTGCCCTAATGCTATGAATATCCAGAACAAAACAACCGAAGACCAAAAGACCTGAATACAAAACCATAAAGATTATTTAGACCGTCCAAGATCAAGAGCGATAAATGTATATCAGCCAGCCGTTTCAAACTACAGTTTCGACTTCTGTCACCAGAAGTGGTATTGGCCTCCATTCTGCTCGTCTTGTTGATGTTACCATCCGTCCTGCCCCCCATGATACTGGCATTGTCTTTCGCCGTACTGATGTCAGCAGCGTTGACACCGCCATCAAAGCCCTAAGCAGCAATATCGCTGATACCATGCTGAACTCCCGCATCATGAATGATGATGGGGTTGATATTGGCACGATTGAACATTTGATGGCTGCTTTTGCTGGCCTTGGTGTTGATAATGCTTTTGTTGATGTTAACGCCGCTGAACTCCCTGCCATGGATGGCAGTTCTGCCCCTTTCTGCGCCATGATCAATGATGCTGGTATCGAAGTGCTGAAAACTAAGCGCAAATACATTAAAGTTTTAAAGCCGATCCGTATTGCCCATGGCACTTCAACCGCTGAAATCATCCCTGCTGATCGCCTTGAAATTGATATCACGATTGATTTTGACGACCCGCTGATTGGTAAGTCACAATATTTCTACATTCATACTGATGAAAGTTTTGAAAAGGAACTTTCAGCGGCACGGACATTCTGCCGCTATGGTGATTTGGCCAAAATGCGCGCCGCTGGCTATGCCCTTGGCGGATCACTTGATAATGCCATTGTCGTCAATGACGGTGTTTTGATGAATGAACAAGGCTTGCGGTTTACGGATGAATTTGTCCGTCATAAAACCTTGGATTGCATCGGCGATTTATCCCTAGCAGGACTGCAAGTCATTGGACATATCACCGCTGTTCAGCCTGGCCACGCGGTTAATCATATGCTGCTTGAAGCGATCCTTGCCGATGACGACGCATGGATGATTGTTGAGGCTGATGACCTTGATCATAATACCGCCCCTGAATTCCAGCCTGAAGCCACTGTTGCCTTCGCTTAAGATTTTAGCAAAAATTCATAGCAGAATTCTATTTTTCCTTCTGTCGGCTTGAACCTATACTGGCGATCCCAATTTATCGTGATATAATCATTTAAAATTATCGATGGGCTGAAACGGAATCCGATCATCATGTTCACTAGATCAATCAATCAATGGGCTTTCATTGGGCTTGCTGCTGTAGCATTGGCCGCTTGTTCAACCCCTGAAAATCAACTGGAACAAGTCGAACGTTCAGCTGAAGAACTCTATATGATCGCTTATGATGAGGCGACAACAGGTGAGATCGATAAAGCCAGCCCTTTATTTGATGAAGTTGAACGCCAGCACCCCTATTCAAAATGGGCAACACAGGCGCAGTTGATGTCCGCTTGGGCGCTTTATGAATCAAATAATTATCCCGCTGCTATCAGCGCCCTTGACCGCTTTATTGAATTGAACCCGGCCAATGAAAGTATTGATTACGCTTATTACCTGAAAGCCATGTCATATTACGAACAAATCGTTGATGTTGAACGTGATGCCAGCATGACGCTTGCGGCCATGGACGCGCTTGAGTCTTTACTAAACCGTTTCCCCAACAGCCAATATGGCCGTGATGCTAGACTTAAACTTGACCTGACCAAAAGTCATTTGGCCGGTAAAGAAATGGCGGTGGGGCGGTTCTATCTAAAGCAAGGCCAGTATCATTCTGCGTTACGGCGGTTCTCGCTTGTGGTGCGTGATTACGATACCTCCAACCAGACCCCAGAGGCTTTATACCGCATGGTTGAAGCCTATCTTGCCCTTGGCTTGGACAATGAAGCCAATCGTTCAGGAGCGGTTTTGAATTACAATTACCCAGATTCAGTCTGGACTGAACGCATGGTCCGCTTGATTGGTGACCCTGAAGTCAATCATGACCCCACATTATTTGAACGTTTGGTTGATGGGGCAGTGGGAATTTTCTAGGGATGTTGTCGCGTCTTTCTGTTCGCAATGTTGTTTTAATCAGTCGCCTTGATCTTGAATTCCATGAAGGCCTGACCGTTATGACGGGTGAAACAGGCGCGGGCAAATCGATTTTGCTGGATGCTTTAGGCTTGGCTTTGGGTAGCCGTGCTGATTTCAATCTGATTGGTGCTGGCGGTGACCGTGCCGAAGTCGGCGCAATGTTTCATGTTAATCCTGACCATCCGGTGATGGCTATTCTGGATGAAGCAGGGATTGAATCCGACGGTGAAATTATTCTGCGGCGTCAATTGCGTGATGGCAAATCCCCTGCCCTGATTAATGATACGCCTGTGTCGGCAACATTGCTTCGGCAAGTTGGTGATGAACTTGTCGAAATTCAAGGTCAATTTGAAGGCCGCGGTCTTTTGGATGTTCAAACCCACCGCGATTTACTGGATCGTTTTGCAGGCGCGGAGGCTTTGGCCGAAGACGTCGCAGAGGCTTATCACCATTGGCATGACTGCCATAAAAAATTGCAAGCAGCCCTTGATGTTTTGGCCCAAGCCCGCGCCGATGAAGATTGGTTGCGGGATGCGGTGCAGCAATTGGATGACCTGTCGCCTGAGGCTGATGAAGAAAACCGCTTGGTTGAAGAACGGCAAATTCTGGCCAATGTCAGCAAAATTGCCGATGTGCTGAACCAAGTTGAACAAAGCATCAGTGCTGAAGGTGGCGCGATTGAAATAATCGCAACAGCCGGTAAAACTGTTGATCGCGCCCTTGAGACTGCTGGAAATATTTTGAACCCATTAAACGAAGCCCTTGCCCGTGTTGAAGCCGAATTGGATGAAGCCACCCACGCGATTGCATCTGCCCATGATCAATTGGAAGGCGACCCAAATCGATTGCTGGAGGTGGACGATCGCCTTCATGCGTTGAGGTCACAAGCCCGCAAGCATAATTGCAATGTTGAAGACCTGCCTCAAATCCATGAGGATCTGGCGTCAAAACTGGCAGGGTTGGATGATCAATCTGGCGGCATTGCTGACCTGACAAAATCTGAACATGACGCAGCGAAAGCCTATCAAGACCAAGCCAAATCCCTGTCCGCCGTGCGCCAAAAAAGCGCTGCTGCTCTCGACCAAAAAGTCATGGCTGAATTGCCGCCGCTTAAATTGGACCAAGCCACATTCGTCACCAAGGTTGAGATTTTAGATGAAAGTAAATGGGGCGCCCATGGCATGGATCAAGTTAGGTTTGAAGCCAATACCAACCCCGGGATGAAAACAGGGCCGATTGACCGTATTGCATCAGGCGGTGAATTGGCACGTTTCCTGCTGGCGTTGAAAGTTGTTCTAGCCGACACATCTGCCCCCATGAGTTTGATTTTTGACGAAGTTGACAGCGGTGTTGGCGGAGCGGTTGCCGCCGCCGTTGGGGATCGCCTGGCGCGGCTTGGGGAAGATACCCAAAGTCTGGTCATCACCCATTCCCCGCAAGTGGCGGCACGCGGGCGGTATCATTTTAAAATTGCCAAGAACCAAACCGATGATGGCACGGTCAGCAATGCAGTGCCGTTGCAATCCGATGAACGGTTAGAGGAAATCAGCCGGATGCTCTCAGGCGCGACCATCACCCCTGAAGCCCGCGCTGCGGCTTTGCGTCTGTTAGAGGCTCAATAAATGAGCGCTAACTCGTCTGAAGATGCCGCTAAACTTGATGCCACAATCGCCGCCATGACCGATTTGGAAGCGGCGGCAGAATTGGCGGTTTTGGCTGAAAAGATTGCCCATCACAACCAGCGTTACCATGGTGATGATGACCCGGAAATCTCAGACGCTGAATTTGATGGGTTGATGCGCTACAATTCTGCGCTTGAGGCTGCTTTCCCGCATTTGGTCTTGCCCAACAGCCCGTCCCAAAAAGTTGGCGCAGCCCCGAAAGCAGGGTTTTCAAAAAGACGCCATGCCGTGCCGATGCTATCGCTGGGTAATGCTTTTAATGATGTTGACGCCCATGAATTTGACGCCCGCATCAGGCGGTTTCTGAAATTGGATGATGCGGCTGAACTGGCCTATTCCGTTGAACCCAAGATTGATGGCCTGTCGATTAACTTGCGCTATGAAGCCGGCGCATTAATTGAGGCGGTCACAAGAGGTGACGGCGCCGAAGGGGAATTGGTCACCGCCAATGTTAAAACCATTGCGGATATCCCCCACCAATTGCATGGCGACTGCCCTGAAGTGGTTGAAGTGCGGGGCGAAATCTTTATGGGTAAGGCTGATTTTCTGGCGCTGAATGCCGCCCAATCAGAGATGGGTGCAAAAGTTTTTGCCAATCCCCGCAACGCGGCGGCAGGCTCGCTTAGGCAAAAAGACCATAGCATCACGGCATCTCGCGCCTTGAAGTTTTTTGCCTATGCGGCAGGCGATATGTCTTCCCCTGTGGCGGATACCCATAGTGATTTTCTGAAACGTTTATCGGCATGGGGTTTTGTTGTTAATCCGCTCAGCATAACCGCCAATGGCATGAATGCCGCCCTTGCCCAACATCAAGTCATCGGTGATGCGCGGGCTGATCTTGATTATGATATTGATGGTGTTGTTTATAAAGTTGATCGCCATGACTACCAACAACGGCTTGGCCAGGTCAGCCGCTCACCGCGCTGGGCGATTGCCCATAAATTTCCTGCTGAAAAGGCGGAAACACGACTTTTGGATATTGATATCCAAGTCGGGCGAACAGGGGCACTTACACCTGTGGCAAGGCTTGAGCCCGTGACGGTCGGCGGGGTTGTGGTCTCAAACGCCACGTTGCATAACGAAGATTATATCGTCGAAAAAGATATTCAAATAGGCGATGTGGTGCGCATCCAACGGGCGGGGGATGTCATCCCGCAAGTCTTGGCTGTGGTGATGGAAAAGCGTGACAATAGCCAGCCTTTTATCTTCCCTGATACATGCCCGATCTGCCACAGCCCTGCCATTCGCCCTGAAGGCGAAGCGGTGCGCCGATGCACAGGCGGCATGACCTGTCCTGCCCAAGCGGTTGAAGGGCTAAAACATTTTGTGTCCCGCGATGCTTTTGATATTGACGGGTTGGGTAGCACTTTGGTGCAAGAATTGTTTGATGATGAAGTGATCAAATCGCCTGCTGATATTTTCAAATTAACGGCACAAAAAGAAATGCTGATGGCGCGTGAAGGTTGGGGCGAAGTTTCAGCCGATAATTTGATCAATGCGATTAATGCCCGCCGCGCGATTGATCTTGATCGCGTAATCTTTGCGCTGGGGATTCGCCAGATTGGGCAAGCGACAGCAAAATTGCTGGCCCGGCATTATGGCACAATCGAAGCGTTGTTATCCGCCGCATCAGACGCTATGGACCAAGACAGCAAAGCATGGCAAGACCTGACAGGGATTGATCAAATTGGCGATAGTGTTGCGATTGATTTGGTGACTTTCCTTAATGATGACAATAACCGCCAAGCGATCCATGACCTGCTGGATGAAATCACCCCCATCGCCCCTGAAGCCGTTGCCGAAGACAGCCCTGTTTCAGGCAAAACAATTGTCTTTACAGGCACATTGATGCAAATGAGCAGAGCAGAAGCCAAAGCCCGTGCCGAAAGCCTTGGGGCGAAAGTGGCAGGGTCAGTTTCAGGGAAAACTGATCTGGTGATTGTTGGCGCGGATGCCGGCAGTAAAGCCCGAAAAGCGCAAGAATTAGGCGTCACCATCCTTACCGAAGAAGAATGGCTAAACCTGATTAACGGCGGTTAGCGATTTAATGGCGCGGTGGCCAATTGAAGCCATGCCAAAGCATCATCTTTATTGGCCAGCAAGGGTGAAACTTCATCCCAAACCCGCTGATGATAGGCATTGATCCAATCCAATTCTTGGTCTTCAAGCATCTCGGTATCAATCAGGCGGCGATCCATTGGCGCCAGCGTGACGGATTCAAAACACAAATACCCGTCTTTTGATGGGGCATTTTGCGCCAAGATCAGGTTTTCAATTCTGATGCCATATTCATTTTCGATGTAATACCCCGGCTCATTCGACAGCAACATGCCTTCTTCAACTGCTCGTGTGCTGCGTTTGGAAATGCTGACAGGGCCTTCATGGACATTAAGGCAACACCCCACCCCATGGCCTGTGCCATGGGCATAATCCATCCCTCTTTGCCAGATCGGATCACGGGTGATGGCATCCAATTGCACGCCTGTGGTATCAGGCGGAAAGATGGCTTGATCAAGGGCGATATGGCCTTTTAAGACCGTTGTGAAATGCTGACGCATTTGTTGAGACGGCGTGCCAACCGCAACGGTACGGGTGATATCCGTTGTGCCATCTTGGTATTGACCGCCGCTATCAATCAAGCAAAGCGTATCTTTAAGGATTTCAGAATCTTGGCCATGTTGTGCCCTGTAATGCACAATCGCGCCATTGCCGCCACTGCCGCAAATGGTTGAAAAACTTGGGCTGATAAAAAGATCATCTTGAGACCGCAAAGCGATTAATTTGGCATCAATATCAGTTTCACGAAGGCCGTCTTGCGCATTACTGGCGGCATCAAACCAAGACAAAAATTCAACCATGGCCGCGCCATCACGGCGATGAACAGCACGGATCGCCTGTTGTTCGGCTTGGTTTTTTCGGGCTTTCATCATGGTAATCGGGCTTTCGGCTTTGATCGCATCATCCCCCAAAAGCCGTGCGATCGCATAGGGGCAAGTGGTGGGATCAATCATCACCTCTTTCGCCTTTAGACCTGCCAAATTGGTCAGGCAATCTTCCTTTGACACAAAGACCAGACCTGTTTGATCGCAATCGGCAAATTGGTCTTGATCGGCAAAAACGGTGACACTGCCATCATGATTAAGAATGGCAAAAGCCAAAATGACAGGGGTGTGATCCAAATCACGCCCGCGAATATTGGCCAGCCATGCCAATTGATCAGGGGCGGTAATCACCATATGACGGGCTTGGCTATGCTTGGTATTAACAGCGGATAGGACATTTGCAATCTTGTCTTGCCGCGGTAGCCCTGCAATCGCTGGGTCAAAATCCCATGCTTTTGATTGCGGGGGCTGCGGTTGATCAGGCCAGATTTCATCGATCAAATTGCGGTCAAGCGGCATTAGACTAATGGCCGTATCCGCCAGTTTTGATGATAAGTTTTCATGGCCAGATACTGTCATCAACCATGGGTCAAACCCCAAAGCGCCTGCTTCGAGATTGGCCAGCATCCATTGCAGCATATCGGCTTCGGGTTGAACATGGCATGACCAATCATCATTGGTTTCGGCCGTCATTTGCAAGGTATAACGGCCATCGCTAAAGAGAGCGGCCTCAGTAGCAGTGATAAGCGCCGTGCCTGCTGATCCTGAAAAGCCACTGATATATTTGAGCCGGTCGTCTGATGGTGGGACTTCTTCACCTGAAAACGCATCGCCACGGGGGATCAACAGCCCATCAACCCCTTGCGATTTCATCTGGTCTCTTAATGCCGTCAGTCTATCCATCATCTTACCTTAAGGCTTAATCATCCGTGCTTTGTCATCACCAGCGTCATCCAGCCATTGACGTTCAATTGATCCATCAGGGCCAGCCCTTCTTCCTCATGGGCTTTGACGACGTCATCTTGATGCTGTTCCATTAATCCTGACAAGATTAAAATACCGTCTTCGGCAAGCGCGGTGGCAGCATCCTTTGCCATCGCCATCAATGGGGTCGGCAAGATATTAGCCAAGATCACATCAAACGGCGCGTTTTCTTGCACCAAATCAGCCGCGTATCCATCAGACAGGCCCGTTTTGATCATCGCCGCGACATTGTTATTTTCGATATTTTCTTGGGTGGTATCAACCGCCAGAATATCATTATCAACAGCGATAATCTGACTTGTGGGATGAAGTTTTGCCGCCGCCATGGCCAGAATCCCACTACCACATCCAATATCAGCGATAGTCAAATCAACTTGGTCAGGGCAATGCTTCTCCAACATGGTAACGCATCCATGGGTGGTGGCATGGGTGCCAGAACCAAACGCCTGCCCTGCATTTATTTTAAGTCCAATTTTACCGTCTGGGATGGGGTCGGTGATATGGTCGCCATAAATCCAAAAAGACGCGATATCCAATGGCGGAAAGGATTTGCGATTTTCCAGAAGCCAATCTTTATCCTCAACCGCGGTGATGACCACTTGAGGTGCAGGGATACCCGCAATATTTTCGGCTTCTTGCAATGCCCTATCCACTTGGCTTTGATCAGGTTGATTTTCTGTGAAAATCGCCACTTGCCACGGTTCATCAAGGTCATCTTGATGGGTGGTGGCGGTTTCGGCATCCATAGCCGCCATCAGCATTTCAACAAACACATCAGGCTGTTCATCCATGGTAAATTGCAATTGCCACAATTGTGCCATTACCCGCCCTTTCTGACCAATTCAACAAAACTGGCGACAACTTTCTTCTGGCCTGCTTTGTCAAAATCAATATTCAGTTTATCACCTTCAACCGAGCGAACATTGCCATTGCCAAATTTTTGATGGAAGACGCGATCACCAATATCATAATCCGATAAGCCTGTGATGCCCGATTGATGTTCAGATGGCGCGCGGGCCGGCGCAAAGCCAGATTGCTGGCGTTCCTTTAATCGTCGCCAGCCCGGGCCATAACCCGATGATGCGGAAGGTTGCAGGGAAGAAAAATCAGAGAAATTGGTTTGGCCAGTTGCGCTGACCATGCCCTGTTCCAGGTCTTCATCAATATTATCCTTCGGCAATTCGGTGATAAACCGTGAAGGCACCGCGCTTTGCCACAACCCATGAACACGCCGTGATGACGCATAAGAGATCATCAATTTACGCCTTGCGCGGGTGATGCCAACATAAGCCAATCTGCGTTCTTCTTCGAGGCCACTACCGCCTTTTTCATCAAGGGTGCGCTGTGATGGGAAAATACCATCTTCCCAGCCCGGCAAGAACACGACATCAAATTCCAACCCTTTGGCGGCGTGTAAGGTCATGAGCGTGACTTCACCATCATTGGCTTTATTATCGCCATCCATAACCAGTGAAATATGTTCCAAAAAGCCTTCGAGGTTTTCAAACCCTTCCATGGCGGTGACCAGTTCTTTTAAGTTTTCAAGACGGCCTTCGGCTTCTGGGGTTTTTTGCGCCATCCACATTTCGGTATAACCGCTTTCATCCAGCACTTTCATCGCCAGATCAGTATGGCTAAGGCTTTCAGCATCCTGCCGCCATTGGATGAACATATTGATTATTTCAGCCAGTTTTTTGCGGGCTGCTGGCTTTAACTCATCGGTGGTGATCAACACTTCGGCAGCAGCCAGCATCGGCAATTGGCGGGCGCGTGCCAATTGATGGATAATCTGAATGGTCGCCGCCCCAATACCACGCCTTGGGGTGTTGATAATGCGTTCCAACGCCAAATCATCAGCCGGTTGCGCGATCACCCGCAGATACGCAATCGCATCTCTAATCTCTTGGCGTTCATAGAATTTCGCACCTACCACCCGATAGGGCAAGCCAATCTGAATAAAGCGTTCTTCAAATTCACGGGTTTGATATCCTGCCCGCACCAAGACAGCAATTTCGTTATATTCCGCCTCTTGATGACGGATCATGGATTCAATTTTATCGGCACAGTCGCGGGCTTCACTGCCGCCATCCCAAAAACCTGAGATGGTGATTTTCTCACCCTTATCGATACTGGTGTAAAGCGATTTCCCCAACCGGCTTTCATTATTGGCAATCAGGGCTGATGCGGCTTCGAGGATATGACCGGTTGACCGATAGTTTTGTTCCAGCCTGATGACTTCAGCGTCAGGATAAATTTCCTCAAACTTGAGCATATTGGTGATCTCAGCACCGCGCCATCCATAGATCGACTGGTCATCATCACCTACACAGCAAATATTTTGATGGCGCTGGGCCAGCAACCTGATCCAGAGATATTGCGCGGTATTGGTGTCTTGATATTCATCGATCATCAAATGGGTGATGCGGTCATGATATTGCGCCAGAATATCAGGATGACTGTTGAAAATCGTCAGGTTATGCATCAAGAGATCACCGAAATCACAAGCATTAAGTGCTTGCAGGCGGTCCTGATATTGGCGGTATAAATCGCCGCCAGTGCCTTCGGCCAATTCTGCTTGATCCCCGGGGCTGATACGGTCTGGCGTCAGGCCTTTATCCTTCCAGCGGCTGATGACCGCCAAAAGCATCCGTGGCGGATACCGTTTCGGGTCAATGCCATTGGCTTCCATCAATTGTTTGATTAAACGCAATTGGTCATCTGTATCCAAAATGGTGAAATTGGGTTTTAGCCCCACCAATTCAGCATGACGCCGTAAAATTTTAGCCGCTAGCGCGTGGAATGTGCCAAACCAGACCTGCTCAACCGCTGGGCCTATCATATTCGCGACACGTGTTTTCATCTCGCGGGCGGCTTTGTTGGTGAAAGTCACGGCCAGAATATTCCACGGCTTTGCCGTGCCAGTGGCCAGCAAATGCGCCAGACGTGAAGTTAAAACCCGTGTTTTCCCTGTGCCTGCCCCTGACAAGACCAATAACGGGCCATTGAGGTGCTGTACCGCCTTCATTTGCGCATCATTTAGACCTTGCAGCCAAGGGGCTTCATTGGCGACAGCCATCGGAGGAGGTGTTTCGGCGGGGGCATTTGAAATATCATAATCCATCCCTATGATTTAGCACGATGCCCCCCTATGTGGTAGACCCAAGACCATGAATATCTTGATTTTAATTCTCGGGATTATTGATGATCATATTGGGTCAAGGTTTAGCCCTATTTGGAGGGCATGATTCAGGTTGATTTATCATAAGGGTTTGCCTAATTTCTTAGGTGACTTGAGTTGAGGTGAAGTTGTGCGTTTTTTCATCAATCTACCTAAAGGGCTATTAATCGGGCCACTGATCGGGTTATTAGCGGCGTGTTCATCCATGCCGGCAGATCAAATCTCTGATGCGCGTGACCCTTATGAAAACACCAACCGTTCGGTTTTTGAGTTTAATATGGCGGTGGATACTGCTGTTGTTGAACCTGCCGCAAAAGGCTATCGTGCTTTGCCTCAATTCATGCAGGATGGGTTGAGCAACCATGCCGAATGGACGTCATATCCTTCAACTGCTGTCAATTCTGTCTTGCAAGGCAAGTTTGAAAACGCTGCTTTGGCGACGGTGAATTTCTTAGTCAATGGTCTGACCCTTGGGTTTGTTGACCTGACCGAAGATGAAGATGACCCAATCCGTGAAGATTTTGGCCAAACGCTCGCCGCATGGTCCGTGCCAGAAGGGTCTTACATCATGATGCCGTTGTTGGGACCAGGCACGACACGAAGCCATACAGGATTCCTGCTGGATGCCATTACCAACCCGCTGGGGTATAGCGGCCAGAGCGGGGCGGAAACTATCCAATACACATCCACGCCTGTTGGTGTTGTGACCTTCCGCGGCAATAATTTTGATCAAGTTAATGACGTCAAATACAACGCCGCTGACCCTTATGCCAAAACACGGTCATTTTACTTCCAATATCGTGAAGGCCAGTTAAACGATGGCGATCGCACCGCTTCTACTGACTCCGATGACGCATTTGATAGTTTCTTAAGCGATGAGAATTAAACCATGATTAGGCGTATCAAACATTCGGTTTTTATTTTTGCTGTTATGACACTGGCTTTGGTCTCAATAGGCCCACGCCACGCGCTTGCCAATGATCGCATCGATGAAGGGGTGACTTTGGTTAATAATCTGGTGGACCGCATCCAAACCGTGATTGGCGATAGTCCTGATCAAGCCCCAGACCAAGACCAAGTGCGGGCAGAAACCAATGCCATTATTGACGAATTTTTTGACTTTGATCTGGTGGCCCGTTTCGCCGCGGGTCAAGCCTGGCGTTCCGCAAGCCCAAGCGAAAAATCTGATTATAAAACAGCGTTCCGCCGTGTTTTGCTGGCTTTGGCCGAAACCCAATTTGAATATTTCAGACGCATTGAATACACCCATCAAGATGCGATTTCCAAAGGCCCTAAACTGATGATTGTCAGTGGTATGGTGCAGGATAAAACAGGCGAATTCCCCGATGCGGTGATTTCATGGCGGATCAGCACCAAGGCGGGAAAGCCTGTTCGTATTATCGACCTTGAAGTTGAAAATATCTCTATGCTGATCACCCAACAGCAGGAAAACACCGCCATTATCCGACAAAATGGTGGGTCTTTTCAGGCGTTGATCGATGCGCTGAACCAACAGGCCGATGACATTGCCGCGGGCAAAACACCCGCAAACGGTTGATCACCAATTATTATCGTGAAATAGGCTTATATTTGATCCGTGTCGGCTGATCGGCGGCGGCCCCAAGACGGCGGCGGCGATCTTCTTCATACGATTGCCAGTTGCCTTCAAACCATTCGACATGGCTGTCGCCTTCAAACGCCAAAATATGCGTTGCGATGCGATCCAAGAACCAACGATCGTGGGTGATAACCACAGCACAGCCCCCAAAATCAAGCAAGGCTTCTTCTAGGGCACGCAAAGTATCAACATCAAGGTCATTGGTCGGCTCATCGAGCAGCAACAGGTTGCAACCTGATTTCAGCATACGAGCCAGATGAACACGGTTGCGCTCCCCACCTGACAATTGACCGACCTTTTTCTGCTGGTCGCTGCCTTTAAAATTAAACTGGCCAACATAGGCTCGTGATGAGACCACCCGCTTGCCCAATTCAATTTCATCATGACCGCCTGAAATGACTTCCCAGACATTTTTAGAATCATCCAACGCATCGCGAGACTGATCAACATAGGCCATCTGAACGGTTTCCCCAACACGCAGCGCCCCTTCATCAGGGGTGTCTTGACCCGTCAGCATACGGAATAGTGTGGTTTTACCCGCGCCATTAGGCCCAACAACCCCAACAATACCGCCGGGCGGCAGACGGAAATCAAGTCCATCAATCAATTGTTTGTCCTGAAAACCTTTTTTAAGGCCATCGGCTTCAATCACAATATTACCAAGGCGTGGGCCGGGCGGAATACTGATCTTGGCGGCATCGGTATGGGCTTCGTGCTGTTGGTTGAGCAAATCTTCATAGGCGCTTAAACGTGCTTTTGATTTGGCCTGACGTGCTTTTGGTGCTGACCGCACCCATTCCAGTTCTTTGGCCAAAACTCGCATCCGTGATTCTTCAGCACGGCCTTCTTGTTCAAGCCGTTTTTGCTTTTGTTCAAGCCAGCCAGAATAATTGCCCTGATAGGGGATGCCATGGCCACGATCCAATTCCAGAATCCAGCCCGCCACTTCATCCAAGAAATAACGGTCGTGGGTGATGGTCACTACCGTGCCGGGGAAATCATGGAGAAAACGCTGAAGCCACGCGACGGATTCGGCATCAAGGTGGTTTGTCGGCTCATCAAGCAGTAAAATATCTGGCGCGCTTAACAACAATTGGCAAAGCGCGACGCGGCGGGTTTCACCCCCAGAAAGGTTCTGCACGCCCCAATCAGATGGCGGCAAACGCAGCGCATCCATGGCGATAGAGGCTTTACGTTCCAGATCCCAAGCATCAGCCGCGTCAATTTTTTCCTGTAATTCGGCTTGTTCCATAATCAGCGCGTTCATTTCATCATCGGTCATTTCTTCACCGAATTTCGCACTGATCTCATTGAAGCGGTCAACATGCTGTTTAGCATCACCCATGCCCAACATGACATTTTCAAGCACCGTCAGGTCATGGTCTAATTTTGGTTCCTGCGGCAGATAACCAACTTTGATGCCATCAGC
>WTHX01000027.1:0-6660 GCA_011522975.1 Alphaproteobacteria bacterium
ACTTGGATTAATGCCGTCGCCTATGCCATGGTTGCAGGCGTGATGACCTTGCTGGTGGTTTTCCCCACAGGGCTTGTTGCAGAAATTGGGATGGGGTGGCGCGTTCTGGCCTTAACCGCGGCGGTGATCGTGATGATTTTGAAGCAAAATATGCCTCTCGCCATCACAGCAGCATTGGTGGTTTTCTTAATAAGAGAAAGTGGTCTTTTATAGGAAGTTTTCCGCTAAGCCTTGTTTTCAGGGAAACTGCCTTATATCATAAGTTGCGAATAACACGGAATTTGAATATGAATACCCAATTTATGTCCCATGACGTCAACTTGAATGCACAAGTTTTAATTGAAAATTTGGGTTTAAAGCCTCATCCCGAAGGCGGCTGGTATGCTGAAACATTTAATACCAGCGATGATGAAAACCGTGGGTCTGTCTCTGTCATTTATTATCTGCTTGAAAAAGGCCAAGCCGCCCATTGGCACCGTGTCCGTGATGCTGATGAAGTGTGGTTGTCGCACGCTGGCGCGCCATTGACGCTCTACACAAAACCTGATGATGGTGCAGTGACGAAATCTGTATTAGGTCTTGATGCCGCCGCAGGGCAACGCCCGCAAGTCATTATCGAAAAAGGCCAATGGCAATCGGCCAGCGCAATTGATGGCTGGTCATTGGTGTCTTGCGTTGTTGCGCCTGCCTTTGTCTTTGATCGAATGGATTTTGCCCCACGCGGGTTTGAACCTGGCTTTGGGATTTAATTTATCTTAGAATTCTTCTGTTCTTCTCTATCCGTGACGATTGATTATTTGTTGTTTTTTTTCTATTCTGTATTTACCCAAAGTGAAAATGAGAATAGTTCTTATTTTCATAAAGATACATCAATTCACCACAACTGACCTTTAGAGATCTGCGCTGATGACTTATGTTGAGACCATTCAAAATTTCAATTTGATGATTAAGGCCAAAACGATTGCTGTTATAAAAGCATTGGTGATCATTGGCGTGTTGCTGCCTGTTTCAACGCTCTCGCCTTTGGCAGGGGGGATCACCCAAGCCTCAGCACAGGAATTGAATATTTATTCTTACCGCAAGCCCAATTTGCTGGCGCCATTCTTGGATGCCTATCAGGCTGAAACAGGGGTTGAATTTAATGTTGTCCATGCGCCGAAAGGCTTGGTTCAACGGCTCAAATCAGAAGGCGCAGGTTCACCTGCTGATGTGGTTTTAACGGTTGATGCCTCAAGGATTGCTGAATTGGCGGCATCTGAATTGTTAGCGCCGATGAATTCACCGCTAATTGATAACAAAGTGCCAGCCTATTTGCGGGCAAAAGATGGCACATGGACGGCCTTATCCACCCGCGCCCGCGTGATTGTGGCATCGAAAACCCGCGTTTCAGAAGACGCCATCAAACGCGTTGAAGACTTGGCCAAGCCTGAATGGAAAGGCCGTCTTTGTAGCCGAAAAGGCAGCCATGTTTATAACCGTGCATTGCTGGCCTCACTGGTGGTGCATCATGGCGAAGCCGCGGCGGAACAATGGGCCGAAGGCTATGTCGCCAATCTGGCTCGCCGACCGCAAGGCAATGATCGTGCCCAGGCCAAAGCCATCCATGCTGGTGAATGTGATATCGCGCTGATGAACACCTATTATTTTGGCAAGATGGCGAATAACGATAAGAACCCTGAACAGAAAGATTGGGCCAATAGCCTCAGGATTGTGTTTTTTAACCAAGAAGACCGTGGCCAGCATATCAACATCACTGGCGGCGGTATTTTGAAAACATCCAAGCGCAAAGATGCTGCCCGCAAATTCCTTGAATGGATGGTCAGCGATCAAGCGCAAAAGATTTATGCTGAAATCAACTATGAATATCCGGTAGATTCCACCCAAGCCCCATCACCGTCCGTTGCGGCATGGGGAGAGTTTAAAACCGATGCGCTGGATATTGAAAAAATCTCAGCCGCCACCCCAACAGCCCAGATGATCATTGATCGCACAGGCTGGTGATTGGTCACAAAGGCTTTCCTTCATGGGGGAAATAACCCATATTTAAAGAGCGCACCATAGGCGCTCTTTTAAATTGAGGGTTTTCATGCCGCCAGAACAAATCAATTCACCTGTTTCTGCTACGGCATCATGGCGGCAGTTTATCTTCCCATGGGCGTGTCTTTTGTTCATGGGCACAACATGGGGGTTGTCCTTTTCATTGGGTAAGATCGCGGTTGAAAACGGTATTGAGGCCTTTGGCGTCAGCACCATTCAATCCCTGCTTTCAGGCATGATCTTGCTGGTCATAACGCTGATCCGCGGTAAAAAATTAAGGGAATTGCTTCAATATTGGCGGTTTATTTTGCTGATCGCTCTCTTGGGGGCGGCAGTGCCGAGCGTGATTTTTTATACCGCCGCGCCTTATGTGCAGGCCGGAATATTGGCGATCACCGTGGCCTTGATCCCGATGATGACTTACAGCGCCTCTATCCCGCTTAAGATTGAACGCTTTTCCATGCGGCGGTTTTCAGGGCTGTTATTTGGTGTCGGGTCAATTTTATTGATCGCCTTGCCTGAAAATAGCCTGCCAGACCGAAGCGCGGTGCCTTGGATTATTCTGGCCTGCATCAGTTCACTTTGTTATGCCGCTGAAAATATTATTTTGGGGTTCAAATCTGCCATTAATATTGGCCCGATCCGTCTTTCCATGGGGATGAACCTTTTGGCAGGAATTCTTCTTTTGCCCATCGCCTTGGGTACAGGCCAGTTTTATCTGCCGCAATTCCCCTTTGGCACGGCTGACTATGCGGTATTGGGGTTGAGTATAATTTCGGTTTTTGCCTATACGATGTTTGTCTTTTCAGTCGCTAAATTTGGTGCGGTTTTTGCCTCCCAAACAGGTTATGTCGTGACCTTGGCAGGGGTGTTTTGGGGCATGGCGATTTTTGGGGAAGAACATTCGATCTGGGTTTGGACAGCATTGGCCGCCATGATCGTGGGTTTGGCTTTGGTCTCTCCCCGCCAATCAAACGCATCATGATCAGCATGGGTAAAAGGTGACATGAGAAGGGGCAGAACAGCAGAGAGAAAACCGCAATCCCCCCAAACAAAAGGGGTGACGGGCGGGCAATATTCGCCCTTGGACGATGCCGCCATGGCGGCGATTGATGCTGCTGCGCAAAAAGTTTTAACCGATATTGGCTTTGCCGATGCCCCGCAAGAAGCGATTGATCTGGTGCTGGCACGAGGCGGCAAATACACCGATCAAGCCCGGCTTTGCATGACAGAAACGATGATCACAGAGGCGCTTGCTGATCTGGCCAAACCGTTGATCTTATATGGACGTGGGGACGGATTAGAATTGCATCTTGAAGGGGCAAGGGTGCATGCTGGCACTGGCGGGGCAGCGCCTTTGATCTTTGATGATCAGCACAATCACTATCGCGATACAGCATTAAAAGATATTTACGCCGCCGCCCGATTGGTCGATGGGCTTGACCATATCCATTTCTTTAACCGCCCCATGGTGGCGCGGGATATGCCGGATGATTATCGGCTTGATCTCAACACGGCCTATGCCTCTATCGCTGGCACAAAAAAGCCGATCGCAACCTCCATCGCCCATGCCGATACGGTGGATGATCTGGCCAAAATGCTGGCCATGGTGGCGGGGTCAATCGAGGCGTTTCAGAAAAAACCCTTTCTGTCGTTGAATATCAATCATGTCACCCCGCCGTTAAGGTTTGCCCCTGATGCTGTTGAAGTGATGATCAAAGCCGCACGATTGGGCATCCCTATTCATGCCAATACATTCGGCCAAGTCGGCGCATCCAGCCCGGTGGATCCGATGGCGGCGCTGGTTCAGACTGTCGCTGAAACCCTTGGGGGGATGATCATTGCTTGGCTGGCCAACCCAGCGGCGCAGGTCATTTTTGGCGCCCGCCCCATGATCACCGATTTAAGAACAGGCGCGATGAGCGGCGGCGGCGGTGAGCAAGCCCGGATCATGGCCGCCACCAGCCAGATGGCACGCTATTATGGCCTGCCCAATTCTTCGATCGCAGGGGCAACGGACAGCAAAATCCCCGATGCGCAATCAGGGTTTGAAAAAGCCATGTCGGTCTTGCTGGCGGCGCAGGCAGGGTCAAACATGATCACCCAAGCCGCAGGCATGCAGGCCGCCCTCATGGGATGCGCGTTGGAAAGTTATATCATCGATAATGATATGATCGGCGCGGTGCTAAGAACATTGGATATGCCCTTGTCTTTGGAGCCGGCGTCTGTTTTGGAAGCGTTGAAAGACGTGGTTGAAGGTGAAGGCCATTTTCTGGGGCAGGCGGATACGTTAAATCGGATGCAGACCGATTACCTCTACCCGCAATTTTCGGACCGTGAAACCATTGAACAATGGCAAGACAAAGGCATGACAACAATCTTGGATCGGGCGCGGGCTGATCTCGACAAGCGGTTCGATGGCAGGCGTGATGGCGATGGTGTGATTTTAATCGATGATGATGTCGATGCTATGATCAGGGCTGAATTTGATATCAGACTGGCGCGTTAAATTTTCCATCTGAACTATCCCTGATCAGAATTAAGTTGCCTTTCTTGAGTGAATAACCCATAACAGCACCAATTCGGCAAGATATAAGCATTGCCGTATATTCGGATGTTCCGAATTGTTGATCCCAGAAAGTTTTAAAATTGGCGTCTTTTTCTGATCTCGGCCTTAGTGCTGAAATTAATCGTGCGATCCGTGATAGCGGTTACACCGAACCTACTCTAATCCAACAACAGATGATCCCCTTGATCAAACAAGGCAAGGATGTGATTGGTCTGTCGCAAACAGGCACAGGCAAAACCGCTGCTTTTGTTTTGCCGTTTATGGATAAATTGGCCACCAGCAAAAAGCGCGCACGGCGGGGCAGTTGTTCTGTTCTGGTGTTGTCGCCGACCCGTGAATTGACCAATCAGATTGCTGAAACCGTTCGCCGCTATGGCAAATATGTCAATTATACCCAAGCGATTATTGTCGGCGGTGTCAGTTATCCGCCGCAAATCAAAGCCCTCCGCCGTGGCGCCGATATCGTTATCGCGACCCCGGGGCGGGCGCTTGATCATATTGAATCCGGTGAATTGTCTTTGGATGAAACCACCACCATCATTCTGGATGAAGCCGATCAGATGCTGGATTTTGGGTTTATGCCGGTGGTCAAAAAGATCACCGATCGCTTGCCCGAAGAACGCCAGTCGGTCTTGTTGTCAGCCACCATGCCAAAAGGCATTAAAAAACTGGCTGAAGACTTGATGACAGACCCTGATCTGGTGGAAGCCACGCCCGAATCCAAACCCGTTGAGCGCATCAGCCAAGAGATTATCTACGTTGAACGCCAGCGCAAGAATATGGCGCTGCTTGAAATTATTTCGCGCAAAGACGTTGAACGCGCCATTGTCTTTACCCGCACCAAATTTGGCGCGGATCGGGTGCAAACATTCCTGAATAATTACGGTATCCTTGCGGTTGCGTTGCATGGCAACAAAAGCCAAGGCCAGCGGCAAAGGGCATTGGGCCAGTTCCGCCGTGGTGAAGTCAGCGTTTTGGTCGCAACTGATGTCGCTGGACGCGGGATTGATATTGATGATGTGTCCCATGTCATCAATGTTGATTTGCCGAATATCCCTGAAAGTTATGTTCACCGTATTGGCCGTACGGGCAGGGCTGGCCGTGAAGGCGTTGCTATTTCGTTTTGTTCAAAAGCCGAAAAAGCCTTTTTGCGGGATATCGAAAAACTGATTGGCATGGATTTGCCAAAACGCCAAGACCAACCTGGCGCGGTGCCGATTAAACCGTCTGATGCAACACCGATTGCAACCGATGATGGCGACAGAAACCGCCGCAAATCGGATCGCGGGGGGCGTGGTGCTGGCCGTGATGGCAAACGTGACAATCGCGGCGATCGGAATAAAGGCGACCGCAATAAAGGCGATCGCAATAGGGGCAAATGGGCAGATAAGCCTGACCGCCCCAAGGCAAAAGCCTATAAGCCTCATGCCAATAAACCGCATTCGGCCAAGCCAAAACCTGTTGACCCTAATCTTTATTTTCCTGATGAATTGACGGCAGATCAAAACCCATCTTTTGATCAAAAGCCTAAGGGCAAGCCAAAAGGCCAGCCAAGAGGTAAAAAATCTTTCGATCAAAAACCGTTTGAAAAAAGATCGTCATCACGAAAGTCTGATGGTGGTAAATTCGGTGAAGGCAAGCCGTTTAGAGGGAAATCTGAAGGCGGCAAGCCGTTTAAGGGCAAGTCCAACGGCGGCAAACCGTTTAAAGGCAAGCCGAGCAATTCAAACACGGCCCATAAAAAAACAAGTGGGAAAAAACGGTTTGATGCCCCTGCGGAAAAAGGCTTGCGCCGCCGCGCCCGCTAATCCAAAGGATCTTTTCAGCAGGACCTGCCCATAAAAAAATATTCCCTAATGCGTCCAAGATTTGCATAGTAGTAAGACTTGCATTTGCTGAAGGGAAAAAACCATGAGCCATCGCCGCGTTCCACCATCATCACCACGGCCACGCCGGTCTATGTTGGCTGTGCCCGCTTCATCCATGAAAATGATGACGAAAGCCTGCGGCACTGATGCGGATGTTGTTTTCCTTGATCTTGAAGATGCTGTTTC
>WTHX01000027.1:6760-8148 GCA_011522975.1 Alphaproteobacteria bacterium
AAGCCTGCGGCACTGATGCGGATGTTGTTTTCCTTGATCTTGAAGATGCTGTTTCGGCAGGTGAAAAACCTGCCGCGCGTCAATCCGCCATTACCGCCATTAATGAATTGGATTGGCGGGGCAATGGCAAGACAATTGCCCTTAGGATCAATGGGCTGGATACGGCATGGACCTATCGCGATTTAATCGACGTCTTAGAAGCAGTGGGCGATCGGCTTGATAGCGTGATTATCCCCAAATTAGGCTCAGCGTCTGATTTATATGCCGTTGATGTGATCGTCAGCCAAATCGCCGCCAGCCAAGGCATTGCGCCTGTCGCGCTGGAAGGGTTGATCGAAACCGCCCAAGGCGCCAGCAATCTGGATTCGATCGCGCAATATAACCAAGACATAGGCAGCCACCGTCTCGAAGCACTGCATTTCGGGGCCGGTGATTATGCCGCGTCCGTTGATGCAAGGACGGTTGAAATTGGTGGGCTGAACCCTGATTACCCTGGCGATCAATGGCATGGCATTGTCTCCCGTCTGGTGGCGGCATCCCGCGCCAATGGCATTGTGCCGATGGACAGCGCCTTTGGGGATTTCGGTGATCCTGAAGGCTATACCGCAGCGGCCAAACGTGCGATTGCCATTGGATTTGCCGGCAAATGGGCCATTCACCCCAGCCAGATTGCGCTCGCCAATGATGTTTTTTCCCCCAGTGAAGCTGATGTTAAAAACGCCCGCGGCATCCTGAAAGCCTTGGACGATGCCGCCGCCCAAGGGCTTGGCGCGGTGCAATATGAAGGAAAAATGATCGATGTGGCTTCCGAACGCATGGCGCGCTCTATATTGAAGGTTCATGATAATATTTTAAAGTCAAAAGGTGTGATATGACCAAGCCCAAAATCCTTCAATCACGGCGGTGGCCAGAAGCCGCTGAAAACGCTCTTAATGATGCTTTTGATGTGACGGTTGACCCACAAGACCGCCCGCTTACCAAAGACCAAATGATCGCCGCCATACAAACCCATGACGCGATCGCGGTCACTGTGACTGATCAAGTGGACGCTGATGTGATCGCCGCTGGCGCGGATGGCAACTGCCAGATGATTGCCAATTTCGGCGTCGGGGTGAACCATATTGATCTGGCCGCCGCCGCTCAACATAACCTGCCGGTCTCCAATACCCCGGGGGTGTTGACCGATGCGACGGCTGATATTGCCATGACCTTGATGTTGATGTGCGCCCGCCGTGCCGGTGAAGGTGAACGCGAATTGCGGGCAGGCGGCTGGACAGGCTGGCGGCCAACCCATCTTTTGGGCATGGATTTTTCCGGCAAGACCATTGGCATTATCGGCATGGGCAGGATCGGCAAAGCGGTGGCACGCCGTTGCGCCCATGGTTTTG
>WTHX01000053.1 GCA_011522975.1 Alphaproteobacteria bacterium
CATCATGGCTTGGCGGTCTTCGCTATAAGGTGAAAACCGCGTTAACGGCAGAATAATCCGTGCCGCGATCTGCGGGTTGCGGCCATCAATTTCAGCAAGATGCCGCGCCAAATATTTATATCCTGACCCGTCATCAGCATGAAAATTAGGCGTGTTCAATGCCGCAAATACAGATAATACCGACCGTAATTTATTGGGGTTATTGGCATCAAATTGCGGGTGCTGCATTAAGCCATCACAATGTTCTGGCGTGCCGACAAGTGGGGCGGAGGATTGATACATAAACCATTTTTCCATGACCAACGCATTATCAGACCAACGGGCTTCAAATTCGGCCAATGCCTGATCACGCATAGGGCTGTTGATTTGATTTAATGCCGCGATGCCTGCTTCTGATAAGCTCATGCGATCATGGCCAGACAATTTAAGCGCATGCTCTTCGGCGCCATCTAGCCCTGCCAGTACCGCCAATCCGATCAAGCGTCCATAAAGCGCACGGTCAGCACCATTAAGCCGGTCTGCATTTTTGCTGAACCCATCCAAAAGCGGAAGAATAGAGGACGTCAGCCCCTGCCCTAAGGCGATCATCATATGGCGTCGTTTTTCCCAAACCTGCATTGGGTCAGGGGTCAGGCCTTTGCTTTGCAAATGAGATTCCACAACTGATTGTGAAGGCAATTTAAAGATCTGGCCTTTTTCTGCTCCATCCAAACGATCATCGGCAAGGGTTTGGGCAAGGCCATCAATCAGCCCTGTCAGGTCAGGGTTGTCTTGATCACCGTCAACCAGCCTTGTTAAGGCTTTTAGCATCAAATTCTGGCCGGCATCCCAGCGGCCAAACGCATCCGCATCCCCCGAAAGAAGATGCATTTGTTCGGCATCAGTCAAATCTGTTTTCATAATGACAGGGGCTGAAAACTCTCTGAAATAGGACGGCACCGCGTCAGCAGGAACATTCTTTAATGTCAAATAGGCGTCAGCATCATCCATCACAAATGTCATGTCATCAGGGCCTTGCCCATCTGGCGTATCTTCAATTTCAATCGGAACTGCCGCACCATTAGCCCCCACAAGCCCCAGTTTAACCGGAATAACCAATGGTTTGCGCGGGGTATCTGCCGCGGTTTTGGGGAGTTTCTGATGAAAATGAAGCGTCAGGTTTTTTGTTTCAGGCGAATAATGGCGGGTGATTTCAACCACAGGTGTGCCAGCCTGATTATACCAGCGTTTAAATTGGTCCAAATCCGCATTATTGGCATCGGCCATGGCGGCAACAAAATCATCACAGGTGGCGGCGGTGCCATCATGCCGTTCAACATAAAGCGCCATTCCTTTCATGAACCCTTCATGGCCCAATAATGTGGCGATCATTCGGATGACTTCCGCGCCCTTTTCATAGACGGTTGGCGTGTAGAAATTGTTGATCTCAGTGTATTCTTCAGGACGGATCGGATGGGCGGTTGGCCCGCTATCTTCAGGGAATTGAACCGCCCGCAATAAAGATACATCCATCGCCCGCTTGACTCCGCGGGAATGCATATCGGCGGTAAATTCTTGATCGCGATAGACGGTTAACCCTTCTTTTAGGGTCAATTGAAACCAATCGCGGCAGGTGATGCGATTACCCGTCCAATTATGGAAATATTCATGGGCAACAATGCCTTCAACACGGTCAAGGTCATCATCATTGGCGGTATTTTCATCCGCCAAAATGAATTTGGAATTGAAAATATTAAGCCCTTTATTTTCCATCGCGCCCATATTGAAATGGCTAACAGCAACGATCATGAAAATATCAAGGTCATAACTCAGCCCATAAACATCTTCATCCCATTTCATTGACCGTTTCAGGCTGTCCATGGCGTGTTTGGTGCGGTTTGCATTGCCATGCTCGACATAGATCCGAAGGTCAATTTTACGGCCATCGGTGGTGGTGTAATGGTCTTGAACAAACTCAAGATCGCCTGCCACCATGGCAAATAAATAACTCGGCTTTTTAAACGGGTCATGCCAAGTGGCAAAATGGCGATCGCCTTCGATCTCACCGCTATCAATCAAATTGCCGTTTGACAGTAAGACAGGCATTGATTGAGGGGCTTCAATGCGGGTTGTGAAGATAGACATGACATCAGGGCGGTCTGGATACCATGTGATATGCCGAAAGCCTTCAGGCTCACATTGGGTGCAGAGCATATCGCCAGACAGATAAAGCCCTTCAAGGCTTGTGTTTTCATAAGGATTGATGGTGGTGGTGGTTTCCACAATTGCATTCGCGCCAACGGGCACTTCGACCACACCTGATGCGGTGTCAAACTGGCTCAGGTCTTGCGGCACATCGTCAATCGTTAGGCGGTCCAGCGCCATGTCTTTGCCGCCATAAAGCACGAGAGGATCATGCGACTGATCAAGCCGTGAGGTTTTCATACGACTGATCACCACCGCGCGGTCATCAAAAACCTTGATGGTCAAAAATACATCATCAATAGCGATTGACGGGCTGTTATATTCAGACCGTTTAATTGGCCGAGGGCCAGGATTGTCGAGCATGGATTATGATCCGCCTTGTTCACGATTGGTGGTGTAAGCATCAAAGCAATGGGTATTACAATAAGGTTTACCCGCAACCACTTCATCTCCACAAAACTTAAAGCTTGTTGTTTTCGGATCACCAATAGGCCAACTGCATTTTGCTCGTGACCAATTGATTTTCCGTAAAGCCAATTTAAGCGGCAGATTTTCAGGCACCGCCACTTGAACAGGTTCTTTTTTTGGCGCTGCTTTGGCCTTGCCTTTGTTTGAAATTGGCGATTGACGCTTTTTCAAGCCAAGACGATGCACTTTACCCGCAATCGCATTGCGGGAAACCCCCAGTTGTTCACCAATCTGAGAAATAGAAAGACCTTCATCCCAAAGTTTTTTTAACTTCTCAAGACGTTCTTCTGTCCATTGCTGTGCTTCAGCCATTGTTTATGTCCTCAAAAAAATCGTACCAAGCCCACAAAATTAAAGGGCGCCTATAAATTCACCAATCAGATCACGCTGATAATCTAACATATGCTTACCCAAATGGGTTTTAAGCCCTTTTTCTTCGGCCATCAACAGCCATGCTGTTTTTTCAGGCACCATAATGATATCAGCGACAATAGCATTTTCAGCCACCTTATCCAAGGCGCATGGCATATTGTCACCTTGATGCAGGCCTAAACTGGTGGTGTTGATAATCACATTTTGGCTTTTGATCACCTCATCAATTGCATCAGCAGCAATTGCATTGACATTGGCATCAGGGAAATGGGTTTTGATGATGCCTGCAATCGCCTCAGCATTGGCTAAAGTTCGATTGGCAATGGTCAGGGATGCAATCGGTTGCTTGGCCAAGGCAACCGCGATCGCCCGCGCCGCGCCCCCTGCCCCAATCATGAGCACTTCAGCATTCTTGAGATCATGGCCTTCACCGTAAAGCCCTTGGACAAAGCCTTCACCGTCAAAATTATCCCCAATAAGCCGGCCTTGGTCAAAACGAACGGCATTCACCGCCCCTGTGATTTGCGCTGCCAGACCCAAATCATCACATAGTGCCGCCATCGGCAATTTATGGGGGATGGTCACACAAACCCCGCCCATATTCGGCATGGCGGCCAAACCTTTGATGGACGGCTCTAAAGTATCTGCTGTGATATGAATAGGCACAAGCACCGCATCAATGCCACGGGCTTCAAAAACAGGATTAAACACCATCGGTGCCCGCACGTGATCTATCGGGTCAGCAATAACGCCAAAAATCTTTGTTTTTCCAGTGATCATCTTAAAATCCATCCTAATTCCAGCATCCTAGCCAGACCACCTTTCGGTGCAAGCGAAAAAGCAGGGTTTTGACCTGTCATGCTACTTTATCATCAATTTTACGGATCAGGTTGTATCCCCAAGGCCATAAAGAGCGGCTTGGTCCACCAATGGCGGGGCTGGTGTCATGGTTTTGATGGCTTGCATCATGTCGTGGTCTTGTTTGCGGGCCATCTTTTCGGCTGTATTGATATCCACCGCTTCAAATCGCAATCGTTGGCCTGGCCGCATCCGTGCCAATTTTGGCAAATCAGCCGAGATTACGGTTGCTATTTTCGTGTAACCGCCCGTTGTTTGGTGATCAGCCAACAGAATAATGGGAATGCCATTGCCTGGAACTTGAATAGAGCCTTTGACAATGCCATCCGATGGAATATCTGCTGTGTCCGTATGCGCCAATGGCGGGCCGTCAAGCCGCATCCCCATGCGGTTTAACACAGGGGTCAGCAAATAGTCCTCGCTGATTAGTTGTGTTCTGGCTTCATCGGTAAAGCGGCTGTCTTGAGGGCCATAGACAATCCTGATTTGATCACTGTTATCTTCAGGCGGGGTCAATTGATATTCGCCTCTATCCGATTGGTCATGCGAGTCTCCAAGACTCAAGATATCCCCATCCCGCAACAATCGGCCTTCAAGCCCGCCAATCATGGCATTGGGTGAGGTTGCCATAGATCCATAAAGACGCGGCACGTCAATCCCGCCTGAAATGGCAATGATCGCCGTGTTGCTGTCAGGCAACATCCCTAACCTCACGCTACGTCCTTTTTTGACCGCAATCGAACGATAAGACGGCACATCAAGGTTAATCCCAGTGTCATCCAAGAGCGTCAATTGCCCTTTTTTTGTGCCTGTCAGGGCGATATGGCAATCGGCCATGGCGGTGAAGCCGAGCCCGCCGAGGCAAACCTCTAAAACAGATTGATCCGGGTCATTGCCCACCAAAGCATTGGCCAGACGCATCGACATCGGGTCAAGCGCGCCGCCTTCGGGCACACCAAGCGCTTGATGCCCAATGCGGCCAAAATCTTGAACACTAGCATGGGGCCCAGCGGTGAGAATCTTAATCTGCCGCATCATCCCGCCTCATTCGATTGCTGTGGCGTGAGGACAACACTGCCATTGGCCAAATCATCTTCAAATTGTTGAAATTCAGTTTGATCCACCGCGTAGAATTGCACCCGATCCCCTGCCCTAAACAAGACCGGGTCATCACGATGGGCATCAAACGGTTGAAATGGCACTCGGCCAATCAAATTCCACCCACCGGGGGATGCCAGCGGATAAATCACCGTTTGATCCATGGCAATCCCAAGGCTTAGGGCGGGCACATGCTGACGTGGGCTGGATCGGCGGGGCAAATACAGGCTTTGATCGACCCCTTTCATATACGCAAGCCCAGGCAAAAACCCCATAATCGCAACCGTCAATTCATTGGCGGTATGGCGGGTGATCACATCTTCGGGCTGTAAATCTTTCTGGGCGGCGACATCATCAAGGTCAGGGCCAAACTCCCCCCCATAACAAACCGGCAATCGCCACAGGCGACTGGCTCTTTGGTCATCGGCATCAAGCCCCATGGCATGGCCTAAGGCTTGTTCGGTGATGGCATCATGACTGGTGATGATTGAGTCATAACAGATCAAAAGATTGTTCATCCCCGGGATGGCATCAACCATGCCTGTGATGCCTTGATCACGGAGACGCTGGGCTAACAATCGGCTGAACAGGATCGCATCATCGGCATCAAAAGAAGAAAAATCAACAATCACACCTTGGTCAGCAGCATGAATAATTTTAATATTATCAATATTTTGATCGGTTATCTTCATGTTTAATGTGAATATTGCCTAGATTGTAATCTGGCCTTGTTTATCAAGGCTGTTTCATTTTAAGATAAATCGAATTGAACGCAATAAAGCGATGGCAAAAAAACAATTTTATTCTGTTGCCAGCAACAGGGACGCATCATGACAAAATATAATTTAAATTCTGATATGGCGGAGGGCTATGGCCCATGGACAATGGGCGATGATGATGGGCTGTTGCAAATCGTGCAATCGGCCAATATCGCTTGCGGCTATCATGGCGGTGATCATAACATCATGGCGCGGGTGATGGCATCAGCCCATCAAAATGGGGTTTCGATTGGCGCACATCCCGGGTTTTACGACCTGCATGGCTTTGGTCGCCGCCAGATGCAGTTATCCTTATCTGAGATTGAAAATCTGATCGCCTATCAATTGGGGGCTGCATTGGCCATGGCAGCGCTTGTCGGGGCAGAAGTCAGCCATGTTAAACCCCATGGCGCGCTCAACAATATGGCATGTAATGATGCTGATATGGCGATGGCGATTGCCCGAGCCGTCAAAGCCGTTGATAGCCAACAAATCTTTTTAGCCCCAACATTAAGCCAATTGGTCAAAGCCGGTGAAAAACAGGGATTAAAGGTTGCTGAAGAAGTCTTTGCTGATCGCGCTTATATGCCGGATGGTCAATTGGCTCCGCGCAGCCGGCCAGACGCCATGATCCATGATTCCGCAATCGCCCTCGACAATTGCAAACGCATGATCGGTGACCAAGAAATCAAAGCCCTGGATGGCACGATCCTTAAGATTACCGCCCATTCCATCTGTGTTCATGGAGATGAACCTTCTGCCATTGCCATGGCTAAAACCATCAAAAGCGGGCTAGATGATGCTGGTTTTACCAGCACCACTTTACCTGAAATGATGGGATAACATGTAACCTGATACGTTTACTGATCTTCAGGGTCAAATTTTAATGATGCTGAATTGATGCAATACCGTTGGCCTGTCGGTTCTGGCCCATCGGGGAAGACATGCCCCAAATGCGCTTCACAATCCGCGCAATGGACTTCAGTTCGCACCATGAAAAACGACCGATCTGTTGTTGTACCGATATCCGCGTCATCCATAGGTTCATAAAAACTTGGCCAACCTGACCCTGAATCATATTTGGTTGTTGATGAAAACAAAGGCTTGCCGCAACAAATACACGCGTAAGTGCCATCCTTTTTTTCATCCCATAGCGCGCCTGAAAAGGCAGGTTCTGTGCCATGTTCTCTTGTGACGCGATATTGTTCAGGGGTCAGCATTTCTTGCCATTCTTCTTTTGTTTTATTGATTTTCGCCATAATCGCCTCTTATCAACGTCTTGTCTCAACGTTTTGTCATGGGGGTGGGTTAAGAATTAACGGTTTCTGCCTTATCTTGGCATATCTCTACCGCCCAATATATGCGGGTGGCGGTGGTGATCCAGCATAAAGCCGCAAAAATATAGGCAAAAACAGTAAAATATTCAGGCCAGATGCACATCAGCACCAACACCAAGATGGTTTCAAATCCTTCAGTGAGGCCACCCAAGTAATAAATTGATTTTTTGCCTCTAATCTCTGTCGAAATGCCGAGTTTTTCAGCCAAAATGGCAAAGGCCAGAAAAGACGAGCCTGTCCCCACAAAACTGCAAATCAGTACCGCCGCAGGCAAGGCCAATTCAGGATTGCCAATGGCAAACCCCAAGGGCACAAGAGCATAAAAGATAAAATCAAGGACAATATCCAGATAACCGCCCAAATCAGTGATGCCTTGTTGCCGTGCAACCGCCCCATCAAGCCCATCAAAGATACGGTTGAGCGCAATTAAGCCCAATGCCCAATGAAATTCTTCCAAACAAAGAGAACAAAAGGCCATAAAACCAAAAGCACCACCAATAATGGTGATCATATTGGCAGATATACCCCATTGGCTGAATTGTTTGCCGATCATATTGCTGACAGGGTCAATAATCGGCCTTATACGGCTATCAAACATCTTTATCCATTAGGGATAACAAAGATTTGATCAGGGTAAATCAAGTCAGGATCATTAATCTTGGTTGGATTTTGGCGGACAATATCAACATAACGGATGCCCGCCCCGTAGGTTTTATAAGCAATACGCCAAAGCGCATCGCCTTTCTGCACCACAATCAACGCATTGCCATTAAGCCCTTCGGCCATTTGTGATTTGCTGAGGTTAATGCTGGCGCTGGCGATTGGGTTGCCATCCGCATCGCGCAAAATAGATTTCAGGCGGAAGCGATCTTGATCAGGGTCAATCGGCACTATCATTGCATACATAGCGTTGTCATCAGGCTTGGTTTCAGCCCTTTTGTTGCCATTCATCATCATTTCAACAGAAGTTCCACCTTCGGCATTACCGCTGACGGAGATGGTTTTACTGTTCAACGCTTGGATTGACCGAATTGTCACCCGTGGAATGATGGCAA
>WTHX01000068.1 GCA_011522975.1 Alphaproteobacteria bacterium
ATCTAATGTTATCTCGGAAGCATTTAACACACGCGCCAAGGCTTCTTCCCGTGTTGTCATCCATTGATGCAGCAAGACTTGATGATGCACCAAGAACGGCGCCATGCCTAACCCTGTGGCATTACCGATACCAAAATGGCGGGCCAATTCAGGCTTAAGCGACACCGCCGTTGCACCGCCTTTGGTTTTGGCCAGATGATCAATCAAGGCCAGTGAAAAATGCCGGATCAAATACACCGTCAGCATTTCAGCCTGAAACGGCCCCAGCATTGCCGGGCGATCTTTAATGGCGGCACGATCACCAATGCCGAATTTACCATTGCCATAAACAGCGGTGGTCCGCATCGTATAGCCAATGTCATTGACCATTTTGGCATCAGGCTGCTGCCCTTCAGCCAAGCGTTCAATCACATGGTTGAACATACGGACAGATTTATTGGCCCGGCTTAGGGTCAATTGGTCATGACGCTGACGCCCTGCTTCTTGTTTGGAAACCGTATCCGCCATCATGGCAATGGCGGCATCATCAGGCAGGCCATCAACAAGGCTAAAGGTTGAATCCCATTTTTCAGCAATAACACGGTCACTGCGGTCTTTATCATCGAGGTCATGGCTGAACGCCACAAGGCTATAGCAATGGTCTGGCGTCTTAGCCGTGATCACCGCATGGCCATAGCCTTGGTCATCAATTTGCCAATCGTTGATGCTGACCTGCCAGTTTTCTTTGGCCATCCGCCGCAACAATTGCCGCGAGAATGACAGGCGCATCGGGTGAAAAGACCCCATCCGCTCCAACCGCATGACATCTTTCGCGGGGCGCTTTGCAACCATCTCCATATTCATTTCGGCGTTATTTTGGCTCAGTTCCATATCAACAACCATCACAAACTTAAATCTGGACTTCAGGTCTTCATATTTAATCTTTTGGAAGGGGGTCAAAAGAACGGCGGAAAAATTCAAGCCAGTTCAACCCTGCAATCTTGGCAATATCATGGGATGAAAACCCTGTTTTGGCAAGGCCATCAAGAATATTTTGCCAATGGCGGTTGTCTTGAAACCATACCGGCATGTCAGGAAAGCCCGCGTTGCTGGCCGAGCCTTCACCATAATCAATCTTTTTGGTCCAGCGTCCGACCCGCATCCATTCCACCACACTGTCCGGTTGATCTTGGCAGAGGTCAGACCCAAAACCGATATGATCAATCCCCATTTTATCCGCCGTGTCAGCGATCATCCGGCAAAAATCATCAAGGCTGCAATCGCTCCCTTGGTTGAGGTGATGCGGATAAAGTGAGAATCCCAGCATGCCGCCGGTCTCCGCCAAAGCCTTCAAGATGTCATCTGATTTATTGCGCCTTGCGGGATGCCAAAATGATGGATTCGCATGGCTGACCACAATCGGGCGCGATGAAAATTCAGCCGCCTCCAAGGTCGAGCGTTCAGCGGAATGGGACATATCCACCACCATGCCAACCCTGTTCATTTCTTCGACAACTTCACGCCCCATGCGGGTCAGGCCTGTATCATCATCTTCATAACAACCCGTCGCCAAGAGCGATTGATTGTTATAGGTCAATTGCATGAACCGCGCGCCCAAGCGGTGCAAAACTTCGACCAAGCCAATATCATCTTCAATCGGGGATGGGTTTTGAAAGCCAAAGATCACCGCTGTTTTGCCGGCGGCTTTGGCGGCTTCTACATCAGCCGCGGTATAGGCCAAGGTGATGATGTCATGATAGTCTTCAAACCACCTGTTCCATTGTTCCATATTGGCAACGGTTTCGCGGAACATTTCATGATACGCAATGGTCACATGGACACAATCAACCCCGCCTTCGCGCCATTGATTAAAAATCTTTGGCGACCAATTGCAATATTGCAGCCCATCGATCAGCATGACACACCTCTATCAAAATCTAGTCAGATGAGACTAAACGCTCTCAGTTAAACAAGAAACCCCTTTCCCATTTATTTGTGGCCAATATCATCATAGAAACATGGCTTAGTCTGTGATAAATCATCATCACATCTGATAAAGGAAAGATCATGGCAACATCCGCATTCATAGTTATCGACGTCCAAAACGATTTTTGCCCCGAAGGCGCGCTTGCGGTGGCGGATGGGGATGCAGTGGTTGCGCCGATTAACGCCATGATGGCTGATTTCGACCATGTCATCTTAACCCAAGATTGGCACCCGCACGATCATTCCAGCTTTGCCAGCCAGCATGATGGGCTTGAAGCGTTTTCAACCACCACCATGGATTATGGTGAGCAAACCCTGTGGCCTGACCATTGCATTCAAGGCAGCATCGGGGCTGAATTTCATCCGTCATTAAATCTTGATCGGGCTGAATTGATTATCCGCAAAGGATACCGCACAGCGATCGACAGTTATTCTGCTTTTTTTGAAAATGACAAAACCACCCCAACCGGGCTTGGCGGGGCGTTGAAAGAACGCGGCATCACCCATCTGGCCATGGCGGGACTGGCGACTGATTTCTGTGTTGCGTTTTCTGCCCTTGATGCCGCCAAATTGGGCTTTGATGTGACGGTGCATCTTTCCGCCTGCCGCGCGATTGATCTGGGCGGCTCGCTTGATGCGGCCATCAGTCAAATGACAGATGCGGGCATTACGCTCATCGACTGACGCCACGTCCCAAAAACCACTGAATTGACCTTCCCCCAATTTTACCGCAAAGTTTTATGAGTGATTTTGTGATTGGGAGGCTTTAATGGCATCAGATAAAACAGGGCTTAATCCTGCTGCTGTCCTGTCAATGGTGGGTAAAGGATATTATTCAGAACGCACCGCGGGCGCGCGCAATGTGATCAACACCGCCCTTGAGATGGTCAGCAGCGCCTTATCAGACGTGCCCCATACCGATAAATTAAGAATAGCCGATTATGGCGCTGCCGATGGCGGCACCAGCCGTGGGATGTGGACCAATCTTTTAACCGCATTGCGCAATGCGGGGGATCATCGTGAAGTTGAAATGGTCTACACCGATCTGGCGTCCAATGATTTTTCCACCTTATTCCGCATGATGCAGGGGTTTGAAGGTGACCCAACAGAAGCCTATCAAAAAAATTTAGACGGCGTTTATGTCCATGGTTGCGGCACAGGGTTTCATCAGCAATTGATGGCATCGAACAGCCTGAATTTAGGGTTTTCCGCCACGGCCATGCATTATGTGTCTGAAAAACCCTGTGAGCTGACAAGCCATGTTCATATGGTTGGTGCTGATCCGCAAGAACAACAGCGTTTCAAAGATCAAGCGGCTGAAGATTTAAACCGCATCTTACTGGCGCGGGCGGCGGAATTAATCCCCGGCGGCAGGTTTATCTGCTTTAACTTTGGCATTGATGATGAAGGCCGTTTTCTGGGCAATACTGGCGGCGTCCATATGTTCAACCAATTTGATCGTTTCTGGCGCGATCTTTGCGATCAAGGCCGCATTACAAAAGAAGAATACACCCGTGCCACTTTCACCCAGCATTACCGCACAATGGATGAATTTTTAGCCCCGTTCCAAGACCCCAACAGCGCAGTTTCAAAAGCCGGGTTAAGGTTAAAGTCATCCCATAGCATCCTGACGCCTTGCCCTTACCGCGCGGCTTATGATGGGTCAGATGGGGCGATGTCAGCGCGGGAATACGCCCAATCTTTGATCCCCACCATGCGGAGCTGGTCTGAAACGGTGTTCACCACCGCCCTTGATCAACGCCCGAAAGAAGACGCCATGGCGATTGTTGATGATTTCTATCAAGCCTATGAAGATGACGTCGCCAGCAACCCCGATGGCCAGGCCATGGATTATGTGCATCTGGTGATTGATGTTGAAAAAACCGCTTAACGGCCGATCAGTGATTTCAACACAAATTCAGGATCAGCAATCTGATCAGGCGTCAAAGGCGTGCCTTCGGTAATCACCGTTTTGCCAATCATATAGGCTTGCGGGTCTGCGATGGATTCAACCGCAGTTAAAACCCCTTGATCAAAGGACCAAAATGACATGGCGCCGTCACGCTTGCCTTGCCTTGCAATCGTTTCTGCCCCTTGCGGCACCAAACCTGCTGATTGCAATTTCTTGTCATATTGTTCTGACCAGAACCACGGCACTTCATGGGTTTTAGGCCTCGCCCCCATCATCACCGCCGCCGCGATTTCTGCGCTCATCTGGGCATGGTGGACCGATTCGATCCGCATCGCACCTTGGGTATAGCCTTCTGTTGCCAGCGCCACATCACCAATGGCCCAAATATTGTCTTGGCCCGTGCGATAATCCCCATCGACAATAAAACCATTGCCTTGATCAATCCCTAAGTCATCCGCCAAGGCCAGATCAGGAATAACGCCAATACCCGCCAGCGCCAGATCAACCTTGATCATCTCTTGGCCTGATGGGGTGGTGATGCTAATCTCCAGCCCATCTTCGGTTGAGGTGATGCCATCAACCGCAGCATTGGTCATAATATTAGTGCCATGGGCTTGATGCAGGTCATGAAAATATTGTGATGCCTCAGGGCTGGCGACACGCGCCAAAATCCTTGGGGCCATCTCGATCACCGTCACATCCAAGCCACGTTTGCGGGCACTGGCAGCAACTTCAAGGCCAATATACCCACCGCCAATAATCGCCATCCGCTGGGCATTGGTCATCGCTTGGCTTAATTTTTCGGCATCATCAGGCACCCGCAAAACATGAACACGGCCTGATTGTTCAACCTCATCCGAAAGCGGCAATGCCCGCGGCACTGCCCCAGTGGCCAGCACCAAATGATCCCAAGCCAAAGCATCACCATTGGCCAAAGTCACGGTCTTGGCGACAGGATCAGCCGCCACCGCATCACAGCCTTTTTTGAACTCAACCTTGTTTTCTTGAAACCATTCCGGCTGGCGCATTAAAAACCCACCTGATTTTTCTTCATCCGCCGCCGCCAGCAACCATGCTTTCGATAAAGGGGGGCGTTCCATAGGCATTGAGGCCTCACGATCGATCAAGGTGATAGCGCCATCAAACCCTTGCTTGCGCAATTGTTCCGCCATTGAAATGCCCCCGTGGGATGCACCAATAATAAGGACTTTTTGTTCTGCGGTGAGCGGTTTAGCCATGGACTTTATTCTCAAAAAAGTTTTTAAGTAAATTTGGAAGCCAGTTTTACGGAGAACACCATGAAGATCAAACCTTTTTGGCAGAATTTTATCAATGGTCAATATGTTGATGGTGGGGCGGGGCGTTTGCCTGTCACCAACCCTGCTGATGGGTCTTTGGTGGCTGAAATTGCGCTGGCGGATGCGGCGGATGTTGATCGCGCGGTAGCGGCGGCGCGCACTTGTCAAAACAGCGGTGATTTGGCGGCAATGCGTCCTGTTGAATTGGGGCGCATGGTGCGGGCTTGCGGTGATTACATCATGGCGCATAAAGATGAGATCGCAACCCTGCTGAGTCTCGAAGCGGGCAAGCCGCTTTGGGAAGCGCATATCGAAGTTGCAGGCGCGGCACGATATTTTGAATATTATGGCAACCAAGCTGAAACCGTTGAAGGCCGGTCGATCCCCCTTGGGGCGGGCTATCTGGATTTTACGGTTTATGAACCGCTTGGTGTTTCTGCCCAGATCATCCCGTGGAATTTCCCCCTTGAGATGGTGGCACGGTCCATGTCTGCGGCTTTGGCGACAGGCAATTCATGCGTCATCAAAACCCCTGAATTGGATCCGCTGACATCCATGTATTTTGCCGAAGCTGCAAAAGCTGCAGGCTTCCCTGATGGCGCGGTAAATATTCTTTGTGGCTATGGCCATGAGGCGGGCGCGGCTTTGGCCGGGCATCACGATATTAATCAAGTGGTCTTCACGGGATCGGTACAAACAGGCATCGCCGTGGCCACCGCCGCCGCCGCTAATGTTGTGCCTGCTGTTCTGGAATTGGGCGGCAAATCCGCTGCTATTGTTATGCCTGATGCTGATCTTGATAACCTGATGGAAAGTGTCCGTTGGGGGATTTTCTTTAACGCTGGTCAGGTCTGTTCCGCCATGTCGCGGGTGCTGGTCCATGAAGACATTCATGATGAAGTTGTTGAACGTGCCGCGAGCCTGGCCAAAAGCCTTGATGTCGGCCCCGGGATTGAGCGGGCTGAATATGGCGCCAATATGGGGGCGATGGTCTCCGATGGGCAACGCGACCGCGCCGAAGGCATGTGCCAAGATGCGGTGGCGGCAGGGGCACGTGCCGTTACAGGTGGGCATAAATTAAACCGCGAGGGCAGTTTCCTTGAGCCCACCGTGTTTGACCATGTCACGCCTGATATGACGATTGCCCAAGAAGAAGTCTTTGGGCCGGTGCTTTCGGTCATCAAGATTAAAGATGAAGCCGAAGCGATTGCTGTTTCCAATGGTACAGATTACGGGCTTGTTGGCGGTATTTTCACCGCTGATCTTGACCGTGCCACCCAAGCCGCCCGCCAGATCAAAGCGGGCCAAGTGTTTATCAATGAATGGTATGCCGGCGGGGTTGAAACACCGTTTGGCGGTTATGGCAAATCAGGCTATGGCCGTGAAAAAGGCCGTGAAGCCCTGTGGAATTATATCCAGACCAAAAACATCGCGATCAAAATGTGATGGGGTTTTGATGGGCTGATTTAAAACAAAGCCTTATCAGCCAGCGAACTATAGGCCATTGACCTATGGGTCAATGGCTGATATATTTCTTCCATGTTAAGAACAGTCGTTGAGACGCCAGAATTCATTAAACGCAGCAAAGAATTATCAATTTCTGCCGATCAAAAAATAGAAATGATCAATGATCTTGCAGCAAACCCTGTGACAGGCGTGTCTTTAGGGTCAGGCATTAGGAAATGGCGTTATGCCCCAATAGGACAGGGTAAAAGTGGGGGATATCGGGTAATTTTCTTTTTCGTTAATCAAGACAACAAGCCTATCTATCTGCTCACTGTTTTTGGCAAAAAAGAAAAAGCAAACCTCACACAGAACGAACAGAACGCCCTTCGTCAATTGGGTAAAAAATTAATGGAGTTATAAATGTCTAAAGCATTTGAAAGCATGATGCGAGGCGCAGAAGAAGCCCTTCGCCACGCGGAAGGACAGGATATAGGCACTACCCATAAAATTATGATTCCTGATCATGATGTCCGAAAAATTCGATTGAAAACAGGGCTATCTCAATCTCAATTCGCCGACAGCATTGGGGTGACAAAATCATCTTTACAGAATTGGGAACAAGGCAAACGGAAGCCATTAGGAGCAGCGCGTGTTTTACTGGCTTTGCTTGATCGTGACCCCGAAATCGTTCAAAAAATGCTGCGCTAACAGCGTGCTATAACGCCTAAAACCGTAACGATAGGCAAGACATCCCGCCATCGATTTTGGCGCATTCGGTATTGCCTACCGTCAGAACATCAAATCCTTCAGCCTTCAGCATGGCTTCTGTTTTGGGGAAGCCTGCGGGCATGATGATATGGTCATTATAGCGAATCATATTGGCGGCGGCGTCTTCACCTGTTGGCACCAACAGGGTTTTCATGCCCTCAAAACAGCCGCTGGAAGCAAGCCGTTCGGTCGATAGAATACAATTGTCATCAATCAGGCTGCAGTCGGTTTTGAAATGCAAGACATCAGGCGGGGTTTGTAAGACTCGCATGGCATAGCCATGGTCTTCTAAAATGCCCCGCAATTGATCCGCCCCTGTTTGATCCGTCCGTGCCGATAACCCCACCAAGACTTCTGATGGCGTTGTCAGAATATCGCCGGCTTCGATAAAGCCTTCGGTGATATCGGCAATAGTATCAAAAACCAATGACAGCGCATCGCGCATCGGCGCCACTTCACCGCGCCGCGTTTCAGCCCCGGGCCGCATCATCACCGCCAAACCAGGCAAGCAAAGGGCGGTATCTTCAACAAATTGAGCATCGGGAAATTCAGGCAAAGCCGGCAATTCAATCACCACCGCGCCGGCTTGGCGCAAAGCGGCTTGATAGTCGCTATGCTGGCTGGCCATAAGTTTGATATCAACCGCGCCCATATCTTGAGCCCGCAACCCATCAACAGCAGATGCCGCAGGACGGCGGGTGATGGCAGAGGCAAAACGTGTGGCGTGACTG
>WTHX01000135.1 GCA_011522975.1 Alphaproteobacteria bacterium
CCGGCCAAGCCAATTATGCCGCCGCCAAAGCAGGGATGACAGGCTTTACCAAAGCATTGGCAGCAGAAGTCGCTTCCCGTGGGATTACCGCCAATATTATTGCGCCGGGCTTTATCAGCACGCCGATGACCGACGCCCTGACCGAAGATCAGAAGACCAATCTTTTGGGCGGTGTTCCAGCAGGACGCCTTGGTGAAGCCAGTGAAATTGCCGCCGCGGTGGCGTATCTGGCCAGTGAAGAAGCAGGCTATCTGACTGGTGCAACACTGCATATAAATGGTGGCATGGCGATGCTGTAAAACTGCATCTTGTGTTAACCGCCTAAAAAAGGTTAAAAATAGATGTAATCCAAGGGTAGTCATGGCGGGAATTATCTGCTAGACCCCCACATACTTGGAGTTAGTCCAAGTCCGTTAACTTAACCCGTTGCAAGGGGAGCACAAAATGAGTGACATTGCTGATCGCGTAAAAAAGATTGTTGTTGAACATCTCGGCGTTGAAGAGTCCAAAGTTGTCGAAAGCGCGAGCTTCATTGACGATCTTGGTGCAGACAGCCTGGATACTGTTGAACTGGTTATGGCATTTGAAGAAGAATTCGGTTGCGAAATTCCAGACGATGCTGCTGAAAAGATCCAATCTGTTCAGGATGCTGTTGATTTCGTATCAGCCAACGGCTCCTAATTCAAAATCTTAAACTATCGGTATTGTTATGACGCGTGTCGTTGTTACAGGCATGGGCATTGTTAGCCCACTTGGTGTAGGATTAGACCACAACTGGTCATCCATCCTTGCTGGCAAAAATGGATTTAGCAAAATCGATCGTTTTGATGTTGAAGACCTACCTTGTCAAATCGCGGGGATGATCCCCCGCGGTGATGGCACAGATGGCACATTTAACCCTGATTTATGGGTTGAGCCAAAAGACCAGCGTAAAATTGACCCGTTTATCCTTTATGGAATCGTTGCCGCGCAGATGGCGGTTCAAGATTCTGGCTGGGTTGCTGAAACCGAAGAACAGAAATGCCGCACAGGTATTGTCATCGGTTCAGGCATCGGCGGTCTGCAAACGATCTACGAAACCGGCAAATTGATGGATGAACGTGGCCCCCGCCGCATCAGCCCATTTTTTATCCCGTCTTCGCTGATCAACCTGATTTCAGGTCAAGTTTCGATCAAATATGGCTTTAAAGGCCCAAACCATTCGGTTGTGACGGCGTGTTCCACAGGTTCACACGCCATTGGTGATGCAGCACGGCTGATCAAATATGGTGATGCCGATGTCATGGTCGCTGGCGGGGCAGAAGCCGCGATCTGCCGTTTGGGCATGGGGGGGTTTGCCGCCGCCCGCGCGCTCTCGACAAGTTATAACGACGCCCCTGAAAAAGCATCCCGCCCTTGGGATAAAGGCCGTGATGGTTTTGTCATGGGTGAAGGCAGTGGTATTGTTGTCTTGGAAAGTTATGAGCATGCCAAAGCCCGTGGCGCCAAGATTTATGCTGAGATCAAAGGCTATGGCCTGTCGGGTGATGCCCATCATATCACCGCGCCTGCCGAAGATGGTGATGGCGGGTTCCGCGCCATGCAAGCTGCCCTTAAAGATTCAGGCCTGAGCCAAAGCGACATTGATTACGTCAATGCCCATGGCACATCCACGCCTTTGGGTGATTTGATCGAAGCTGGCGCGGTTAAGCGCCTGTTTGGTGATGCCATGGCGACCATGTCTATGTCCTCGACCAAAAGCGCCACTGGCCATTTGCTGGGGGCGGCAGGGGCGATTGAAGCGATTTATTCAATCATGGCGACAAAAACCAATATGGTACCGCCAACATTGAACCTTGATGATCCCGCCGATGAAGTCGCCGGGCTTGATCTGGTCCCCCATAAGGCAAAAGAACGCGAAGTCCGCAACGCCATGTCCAATTCCTTTGGTTTTGGCGGCACGAACGCCTCGCTTGTTGTCGGCCAGCCGGACTAACGCCTGATAAATCGCATATCATGATGATTTAACCCTGAAATTCCTGCTTTTAGTGGGGTGATTTTTAGGGGTAAACTGCTGTTATGACGCCATCTGACAATAAAACTGATCAAACGCCAGGCGCCCCATCGGGGGATGCGCCAGAAAACCGCCCGAAACGCCGGCGTAAGGTTTTCGGCCTTGGGTTTTATGCGTTGCTGGTGATGCTGGCGGCGGCGGCGGGCGGCTGGCTTTACACCGCATCGATATTAAACCGCCCAGCGATTTTTGCCGCTGATCAGACGATTATCATCAAGCCTGGGGCAGGGCGCGTGGTGATTAGCGCAGTGCTTAATCGGGCAGGGATCAACCACCCGCTCTGGGTCATGCGGTTAGAAGAATTGCGCCGCGGCAAATCCTATATCCCGAAAGCAGGGGAGTTTGCCCTGCCTCAAGGCACATCCCTGATGACGGCAATGGATATCATCCACCAAGGCCAGTCGATCCAGCATCAATTGACTATCCCCGAAGGCCGCAGCAGCGCCGAGGTCACCGCCGCGATCAATGCCGATGATCGTCTGAAAGGCGCGATTACCCCGCAACCTGCCGAAGGCACGTTATTGCCCGAAACCTACGCCTTTATCCGTGGCGCCAGCCGCAACCAATTGATCCAGCGGATGCAAGAAGCGCAAGAGATCAGTTTTGCGTCCCTTTGGGCGGGGCGCGCCAAAGACTTGCCGTTTGAAACGCTGGAAGATGCGATCATCTTGGCCTCAATTGTTGAAAAAGAAACCGGGCTTTCAGGCGAACGTGGCAAGGTCGCCTCGGTTTTCATCAATCGCTTAAGGGCGGGGATGCGCCTGCAATCCGACCCCACCGTGCTTTATGGACTGACCCAAGCCGGGGTTGAGGTTGAAACCTTGTTGCGCCGCCATTGGAAGCATAATTCACCTTGGAATACCTATCGCGTGGGTGGCCTGCCGCCAACGCCAATTTGCAACCCTGGTGAGGCGGCGATGGCAGCGGTTTTAAATCCTGATGACACCAAATATTATTATTTTGTAGCGAATGGCAAAGGCGGGCATAATTTTGCCCAAAGTTTGGCGGAACATAACCGCAATGTCCGTTTGTATCAGCGCCTGAAAAAAAATCAGAATTAAGCCATTTTTTATGCTTAACACATGATTATTTACAATTCGATAAGCGGCTTTGGCGGAGGGCTTCTGCGATTGCGCAAAAATCTTCGATATGAAGCCGTTCTGGGCGTTCATCCCCTGATAGAGCCAACCCATCCAATAGGCCTTCTATTTTGAGGGTCTTAATTGACGACCGCAGCATTTTACGGCGTTGGCCAAAAAGCGCGCGGGTGACATCTTCCAAACAGGTTTTATCGGCATTGGCTAACGGTTGTTCGCGGGGGATTAATTGCACCACGCTTGAGGTGACTTTCGGTGGTGGCACAAAGGCTTGCGGCGGAATATCAAAAACAGAGCGCACCTGACAAAGCCATTGCGCCATCACCGCCAAGCGCCCATAGGCCGCTCCGCCAACCTCGGCTGTGATGCGTTGCCCCACTTCACGTTGAAACATCAATGTCATGGCGTCCAGATGGTCAAGATCATCCAGCCAGTTGAGTAAAAGGCCTGTGGCAATATTATAGGGCAGGTTGGCGACAATCTGGCGGCGTTTGCCCGCTTCCCCCAAGGTTTTAATATCCACTTCAAGCGCGTCACCTTCGATAATCTCAAGCCGGCCTTCAGCGGCGATGACAAGTGAGCCTAAGGCCTCAATCGCGCGGCGGTCTTTTTCAATGGCGATGACTTTTTCTGCACCCGCCATCAATAACGCGCGGGTCAACCCGCCAGGGCCCGGGCCAATTTCAATCACCGTGCCATCAAGCGGCATGGCGGCGCGGGCAATCCGCCCTGTCAGATTCAAATCAAACAAAAAATTCTGGCCAAGGCTTTTTTTGGCATCAAGCCCGTAAGATTTGATGACATCACGCAAAGGGGGCAGGGCATCAATCTTGTCAGACGGCCGATCAGACATCATGGCCTCGACGTTGCCCGGCCATTTGTTCTGCCATGGTGATCGCCGCCATCAATGACCGTGGGTTGGCGGTAAATTTGCCGGCTTGGTCCAATGCCGTGCCGTGGTCAGGGCTGGTGCGAATATAACTCAGCCCCAAAGTGACATTAACCCCGCCATGGAAATCTAAAGTTTTGACCGGGATCAAGGCTTGGTCATGATACATGGCGATCACCGCGTCATAATCCCCCCGGCGGTCATCATGGAACAACGTATCGGCGGAAACAGGGCCTGTGATGTTCATTCCCATGGCGGCGCATTTGGCGATTGCAGGGGCGATAATCCGCTGTTCTTCATCGCCCAAAGCCCCATCTTCACCAGCATGGGGGTTCAGCCCTGCCACGGTAATTCTTGGGGCATGGAGGCCAAAATCACGCCTTAGGGCATCGTCTAAAATGCTGGCGGTTTTGATGATGTTATCTTCGCTGATGGCGGTTGCAACTTCGGATAAAGGGATGTGCACAGTCAATGGCACAGCACGCAATTCTTGACAGGCCAGCATCATCACAGGATGGGCATCAGGCCCGTCCAATTCACCTAAATATTCAGTATGACCGGGGCTTTTAAACCCGGCGGCATAAAGGCTGGCTTTCTGAATCGGGTTGGTGACAATGCCTTTGACCAAACCGTCTTGGGCAAAATGCGCGGCTTGGGTGATGGCATCAATCACTTGCGGGGCGTTGGCGACAGAAGCCATGCCTGCTTGGGGTGGTTCTGCCCAAGTGATGGGCAAGACCGCCAATGTGTCAGCCGGCAATCTATCCGCATCATCAATGCTGGTGATGGCTTTGATGTTAAGGGCAACAGACTTGGCTTTGGCCAGCGCCAACAGACGATCAGGATCATCTATGGTGATCAAAGGGCTGGCGCCTTGGCTGGCGGCATCTATTAAAATTTCACCGCCGATTCCCCCTGGCTCCCCCGGGGTGACCATCAAGCGTTTGGCGTGATGAGGATTTGCCGCCATTAATCCTGATCCAGATAAGTGATCACGGCTTGCTTTCTAAGGCGTGAGATATGACGCGCCGATAAAGCAGTGAAATGCTTGTTGCGGATTGACGTTTCAATCTGATCAAGGCTTGGCAGGACCAACTGCGGGACATCTTTTTGGCAGACCATAAACACAACCAAGCCTTCAGCAAAATTTATCACATCACTTTTTTCGTTGCTATCCAACGGCAGGATAACTTTTTGCAACATGGGTGACAATTCAATCAATTTAAACTGACCCAATTCAAATTTTGATCCTGAGCCGTAATTTTGATGAAGGGTTTGCAAGTCAGTACAGGAGTTTGCGGTGGCAACGTCATTGGTAAGATCGCGGCGGGCTTTGTTCATCGCCTCAGCACTGGCGGTCATGTCAAAAGGTTTGACCAAACGCACAAGATCAACTCGGGATTCAAGGGGGTCGGCTTGCCCCGAAATGCGCAATCCGTTAATGCGGTAAATCGCAATCGCGCCATCAATTTCTATCGGGCGGGTGATAGCGCCTGTTGGTGCGTTTTCAGTGATCTTGCGTAGGGCTTCAGGTAGGCGTTCCACCAAGACCCAGCCTAATTTACCGCCTTGACGGCCTGATCCTGCGGCTGAATATTGCTGGGCAACACGACCAAAATCAGCCCCTTTAAGCAAGGCGTCATACATTTGATTGGCGAGTTTCAACGTATTGGTGTAATTCCTGCTGGGTTCAGGCAAGAGGATAATTTCATCAATATTGGCATGCGGTTTTTGAATATTTTTTTCAATTCGCGCCAGTTCTTTTTTGGCTTCTTCGCGGGTCGTAGACAATTGCCGCGCAAAACGTGATTGGATGCTGGAAGCCCATAGGACATCGGCCAAAAACTTCTTTTCCGCAACAGCAGGGTCAATCCCTAAACGTTCCATCACTTCATTGGGGTCTTCGCCATTTTGCGAAAATGATAGAGTGACCAGTTCTTTGGCTCTTTGTTTTGCTGAGGTTTCAAAACCAGCGCCAAGTTTTAACCCCTCAGCAATTTTGATCGTGTCATCGATCAACATTTGCAGCACATCATTGTCGATTTGCTCACGGGTTTCTTCGGTATCGGCAATACCCGTGGTTTTGACCAAAAAATTGCGTCTTTCGTCAAAGTCAATTGAGCTGATTGGCGTGCCATCAACAACTGCAATAACCGATATTTTTTTCGCATGGGCTTTGGGCAGGCTAAAGGCAGTCACAAGAGCAAGCCCCACTATAGCCATCATGATGAAAGACAATGTGGCTTTGGCGTGATTAAGCCCATTATGTGTTTTAATTGTCATCAAAAACCCCAGTTAAATAGATCCAGTTATATCCAAGACTTTTTATCGTTCTTCAGCCCGCATCAAAAGCCCTATTCCGATAATAATCATCAAAAAAGATGGCGAAAATCCAGCAATAAATGGGTGAATGCGTCCCGATGACCCCATCACATAGAGTAAATCTTTGATGAAATACAGCCCAAGGCAGAAGGTAACCGTAAAGATAAACATATGCCCCCAACCTTTACGGCTGGTCAAGTTGAGCGTGAAACGTGCAACAATCAACACTATCCCGATCAAAAGAAACGGGGTTGATAATTGATAATAAAGATATGACGAATGCGCCAAACTCGGTAGGCCTGCATTATTCAGCACATCAATATAGCCCCATAATTCAAACAAAGGGATGGTCTCAGGCCTTTTGTTGGAATGGGTCAAATCGCGTTGGCTAAGGGATGACTTGATGATGGTCTCATCAACCGCGGATGCTTTGCCTGTTTGGTCAATAACATCTCCGCCAGTGATCCGCCAATAGCCTTCATCAAGGGCAAGGCTTTCAGGGTAATAGCGGGCGATCAATTTATTGTCCTGATCAAATGTATAAACAAGCGGATTGATCAAGGCTAGGCTTTGGGTATCAATCTCATCACCATGAATAATCATCCCGATATTTTCATTGCGGTCGCGGAACCAAATACCCTCAGTTGAAACAGTCAAATTTCGGCCATTGCCACCAAAAAGGTTTTCTTCAAGCGCCTCATACCTTTTGCGCGTGGCAGAAGCGATGGGATCAATAATGATTAATGCTAATAACGACAGCAATGAAACCAAAATGATTGGCCCAGTTGCTATTTTTAATAAAGACAATCCATTGGTGCGGGCAATAACAATCTCATTGGTTGATCGTAATTTTTGAAAACTTATGATTAAGCCAATCAAGACGCCGAAGGGAATTAACATAGGTAGTGTTGATGGGATTTTGACCGCTTCCATCATCAAGACTGAAAAACTGGTGACGGATTCCTTATTTGAGACTCGCCTGAATAATTCCGATGTATCAATAATTGCCACAAGCATAACAATGCCGCCTGTCGCTGCCAAAATACGGAGACCGGTATAATGCATTAAATAAAGCATTAATGTCATGGATAGGCGTGACTTGTTCATGCCGTTGTCACCTTCAATCGCCTGTATTTTGGTCGCAAAATCCACAAGCCAATAAGCGCTGGGCCACCAGCCGCCAGATAAATTAGTGGAAAAGCATGAGGTTCATTGACGACAATACCTCGGCTGGCAATGGTCAAAATTTGAACAATGATAGCAATACCAACCGCGCCAAAAATATATTTCCAATTGCCGGTTCGTTTGTAACTGCTGCCCAGCACAGAAATGATACCGATGATCACCAGTGATAATCCTAACAG
>WTHX01000071.1 GCA_011522975.1 Alphaproteobacteria bacterium
ATATTGAGATGAGTTATTGAAAATTTTTGATAAGCAGTTTTGGGAGAAATGGGTGAATTTATCTCTTAATCATATGACCGCCCCGAACTTAGGTTGGGATGACTTTTTAACCCTTGCCAAAGATATTGGCGCCACAGGTATTGAATTTCGTAATGATCTACCAACGCCTTTGTTTTCAGGTGATACAGCCGAACAGGTTGGAGCGGCTGTCAAAGCATCTGGTTTAACGTTTTACGGCCTGTCACAAGTCTATCCCTTTAACGTTTTTAATGACGATATTGCCAAGGAAGTGGCTGATTTGATTGATGTCGCTAAACGTTGTGGTGCCCAAAGTATTTCTTTGATCCCGCGTAATGATGGTACTGGGCTTGGGGATAGAGAGCGACAGATCAATCTTCATCTTGCCCTGCAAGAGATTAAACCCATGCTGGATGGCACAGGTATTACGGGTTTGATTGAACCTCTTGGATTTGAACGTTCGTCCCTTCGCCGTAAAGAAGAAGCGATCAATGCGATTGAAACGGTGAATGGCGGTGAAGTGTTCAAAATAATCCATGATACGTTTCATCACCATCTGGCTGAAGAAACAGAATTTTTCCCCCAGCATACAGGCATGGTGCATGTCTCTGGCGTTGTCGATACGACATTAGCGATCCGTGACATGGAAGATGAACATCGGGTTCTGGTTGATCGCAATGACCGCCTCGGAAATTTGGCTCAGATCAAATCGCTTCTTCATCAGGGGTATGAAGGGCCGATTTCGATGGAGAGTTTTTCACCTGCCATCCACAATGCCCCCAATATTGCAGCGCTTTTAAAAGAGAGTTTTGAATTTATGAAAAAGGCGGAAAACTGAAACGGTTTTGATAAACCTGTCTTGAACAGTATGAATTATTCAGGCTAGAGTTTCATCGGCGTTGATATTTCAGCACAAAAATTAAGGGAGAGATCAGGTGAAAACTAAACTTGCTATTCTAGGCGCAGGGCGGATCGGTCAGGTGCACGCCAGAGCCATCGCCAGTAATGAGATGGCTGACCTCGCTGCTGTTTTTGATCCTGTGCAAGATGCGGCGGAAGCGGTGACATCTCGATTTGGCGGAAAGATCGCTGATATTGATGCCATCGTTAATCATGCCAGCATTGATGCGGTTATTCTCTGCACCCCCACGGATATGCACGCCGATCAAATTGAACTTTTTGCCCGCAATGGCAAGGCAATTTTCTGTGAAAAGCCCATTGATCTTGATGCCCAAAGAGTGCGCGCCTGCCTTGAAGTTGTCAAAGAGACCAATGCCAAATTAATGGTGGGGTTTAATCGGCGATATGACCCTCATTTTATGGCCTTAAAAGCAGCGATCACCAATGGCCAGATTGGCCGACCTGAAATGGGGGTGATTACCTCCCGTGATCCGGCGGCGCCTCCAGCGGAATATATTTTGCGTTCAGGGGGGATTTTCCGCGATATGATGATCCATGACATCGATATGGCGGTCTTCCTGATGGGGGGGATGCCTGTTTCTGTGATGGCAACAGGCGCGGCTTTAACTGACCCTAACATTGCTAACCTCAATGATTATGACAGCGCCACCGCCATCTTAAAATGGCAAGATGGCCGGCAAGTGAGCATTTCAAATTCACGTCGTGCGGTTTATGGCTATGACCAACGAATCGAAATACATGGCTCAGACGGCATGGTGCAGGCCCAAAACGAACGTCCGGTGAATATTGAAACCGCCACTGGCCAGGGTTATCACCGTGCGCCACTTCACGACTTTTTTATGACCCGCTATGTTCAGGCCTATGCCAATGAAATTGATGCCTTTATCAGCAGTATGACAGATAGTGATGTTGATATTCCAATCGGTCAGGATGGCTTAAATGCTTTGCTGATCGCTGATGCGGCATTGGAATCTGCCCAAACAGGGCAGGCGGTTGGACTCAGCGAAAATTAATCTTTCATCAATTGTCCTTAAAAAGTTTGATGATTAAGGGGCATGGCTCAAAATCTAAAAAAAATTGAAAAGACTTTGCAACCGGTTGCAAAAACGGTTGACGGATGCTGAAAACTTTTCCACGGTAATAAATGTCAATGTTATTTGTTCAAAGGCGGGCAAAGAAATCGCCATGGCGGCAGTGATCAAATTTGATTTTGATCAGGTTTAATTTTGTTGGTTAAGACCGCATTATCAAAGCCACATCATCCGCCTTTAATTCAAATAGCAATTAACAGATTGGTGGTATGCCACCAAAAACAGAGTGGCAAAATATTGCCAAAACCGTGGAGGATAAAATGAAAAAAGTATTATTGGCAGCAGGTCTCGCTGCATTAATGTCAAGTTCAGCATTGGCTGAAACAATCGGTGCATCTATCGCACGTTTTGACGATAACGGTCTTACCATCATGCGTAATGGCATGACCGCCCATATCGACAAACTGTCTGGCGTTGAATTGCAGATGGAAGATGCACAGGATGATGTTGCCCGTCAGCTTGACCAGATTAACAACTTTATCGCCTCAGGTGTAGATGCGATTATTGTTAACGCTGTTGATACAAACGCGACAGAAGCCATGTCAAATGCCGCTGCTGCTGCTGGTGTGCCATTGGTTTACGTCAACCGTCAGCCAATTAACCTTGATACAATGCCAGACGGTCAGGCTTTTGTGGCATCAAACGAAATTGAATCAGGCACTTTGGAAGCCTTCCAAATCTGCCGTAATCTTCGTGCCGCCGGTAAGTCAGGTGGCGCAACAGGTTATCTGATGAATGGTCAGCTTTCTAACCAGGCCGCTGTTCAGCGTTCAAAAGACGTTCATGACGTGATCGGCATGGATATGTGTAACTTCATGACATTGATTGATGAGCAAACAGCAAATTGGTCACGCGATGAAGCGCAGGATCTGATGACAAACTGGATGTCTTCAGGTGAGCCATTTGACTTTGTGATCGCCAATAACGATGAAATGGCGATTGGTGCAATTCAGGCGATGAAGGCTGGTGGCATGGATATGGCTGAGATTCAGGTTGGTGGTGTTGATGCGACACCTGACGCTTTGGTCGCAATGGCTGCGGGTGACCTGGATGTAACAGTTTTCCAGGATCTTGCTGGTCAGGGCGCTGGCTCTATCGACACTGCATTGGCATTAGCCCGTGGTGAAAGCGTCGATAAGACAGTCTTTATTCCGTTTATTCTGGTAACACCAGAAAACGCTGCTGACTTCCAGTAAATCTGCAAAATAATGTCGAGGTGGCACTCTTGTGCCGCCTCGGTTTTTTTCAAAAATTCGTGTGGAGAGAAAAATGGCCAATACCTCTCGCGGCACAGGCGGCCTGGCATTCGACCCTAAAAAAAGGTCTTTGCCGAGTGAATTAAATATTTTTATTGCTTTAATCCTCATTGTTCTCATTTTCGAGGCCTTGGGGCAAATTCTTCCTTATATGAACAACCAAAGTTTTTTGTTTGATACAAGGGACCGTTTTGATTCAATTTTCAATGAAGCGCGGTTGCGCATTATTATTCTTCAAGTTTCTATTATTGGCATTATTGCCCTTGGGGTGACGCAAGTTATTATCTCAGGTGGGATTGATCTTTCCTCGGGGCCCTTAGTGGGGGCAACGGCGATGATCGCCATGTCTTTTGCACAAACTGAATTGGTTAATGGCAACCCCAATCCAAAAGCAGTATTTGGAGAATGGGCGTTTGATCTTCCGGTGCTCATACCCGTGGTGGTGGGGCTGGCCTTTGGTGCTTTTATCGGGTCGGTTAATGGGATGTTGATCGCCTTCACCCGTATCCCGCCATTTATCGCAACACTAGGGATGTTCCTGATTTGTCGGGGGATTGCCCAAGCATGGACACGGGGTAAGCCTGTCTCTTTCCCCACCGATAGTTTTGCCTTTATCGGTAAAGGGATGATGCCTGTCGCGTGGTTTATCGGGCTTGCGTTTATCTTGCATTTTATCATGCGTTATACGGTCTATGGTAAGCATACTTACGCCATTGGATCGAATGAAGATGCGGCACGTATGTCTGGCATTAATGTCGAACGGCATAAGGTGATGGTCTATATGATTGCATCAATGCTGGCGGCGTTTGCTGCGATTATCCTGAGCTCAAAGAACCTGACGGCACAATCTGGCATGGGGATTTTCTATGAACTTTATGCCATCGCCATGGCGGTGATCGGCGGCGTTAGCCTGACCGGTGGTCGTGGTTCAATCATCGGTACAGTGCTGGGTGCTATGGTCTTTGGCGTGATTCAATCTGGCTTCACCTATATTAAACTTGATGCGTTCTTCCAATTAATGGCCATGGGCACGATTATTATTTCAGCCGTTGTGCTGGATAAAGTGCGTCAAGAACGTGCCACAAAGCGAAGTTAGGGGGGTGTGATGAGTGATATCATTCTTGAAACCAAGGGATTGACCAAACATTACGGCGGTGTCCACGCCCTTGAAGATGCCAATTTCACCCTCCGAGATGGTGAGCATGTGGCGATCATGGGGGATAACGGTGCTGGTAAATCAACCTTTGTCAGGCAGATTACCGGTGTGGAGCAACGAACAAGCGGCACGATTATTTTTGGCGGCAAAGAGGTTAATTTCAAAGGGCCTATCCAAGCCCGGGAAGCAGGGATAGAAACCGTCTTCCAAACGCTGGCTCTGGCCGATCACCTTGATGTGCCCGATAATATTTTCCTTGGACGTGAAATTACCAAATGGAATTGGTTGGGGCCGTTTCGCCGTCTTGATTATAAGGCGATGCGTGATGAAACCTTGGCGGCGCTTGAAAAGACGGCGGTTAAAATTCCCAATATCAACAACGTCATTCAAAATATGTCAGGGGGGCAACGGCAATGCGTGGCGATCGCCCGAACAGCCAGTTTTCATTCGCGCCTGACAATTATGGATGAACCGACAGCCGCATTGGGTGTTCAGGAAACAGAACAGGTGGAAAATATTATCCGCAATCTGAAAAAAGCAGGTGAGCCTCTTATTCTTGTTAGCCATAATATGCGCCAGGTTTTTGACCTTGTGGACCGTATTGTGGTGTTCAGACGTGGCCGGATCTGTGCCAATCTGGATATCAAAAAAGACAAGATCACAGGTGAAGATGTGGTTGGCTATATCACGGGTGCTAAGACCGGTGATGAATATATGGAGACTGCCCTATAAAGCCACCCTGTAAAGATAGCCCTTTGATGGTGGCTTTCATGGAAAGAATTTTTGATGAATTATTATTCGAAAGAAGACTGTCAGATTGAAGACTTCGATGCCTTAATTGACCAGCAATTGTCATTAGGCCATCAATCACAAGCGGTTGAAGTTCATCATAATGTCCCATTTTATGATGCGCCATCTTTGGATCACGCCTTAAGGGATGCCAATAAACGCCAAGATATTTTGTCGGAATGGGCTGATGTGCTGGTGCGGCAATCTGGAGTTGTTGTTCTGAAACAGGCTGTTGCTGACCATGCTGTTATTGATGCTGCCACGTCTGTGTTTGAGCAGATCATCAAAAAAGAACGCGCCCATCAAACAGGCGGTGATCATTTTGCTGGAACAGGGGCGAATGATCGGGTCTGGAATTCACTGCAAAAACTGGCCATGGCTGATCCAGATTTATTTATCCGTTATTTTTCCAGCATTTCTATCGCAGCGATTTGCGAAGCCTATTTAGGGCCAGCGTATCAAATGACGGCACAGGTTAATCTGGTGCGGCCCGGCGGAAAGGCGCAAATTGCCCATCGTGATTATCACCTTGGTTTCATGAGCGCTGAAAAAGCGGCATTATATCCGGCCCATGCCCATCACATTTCAGCCGGCATCACCTTGCAGGGGGCGATTGCCCATTGTGATATGCCTGTGATCAGCGGGCCTACAAAGTTACTGCCGTTTTCCCATCTCTATCCGCCGGGGTATTTGGCGGTGCATCAGGATGCGTTCAAAGAAAAATTTGAAAAACGTTTTATCCAGCTTCCCCTCGAAAAAGGCGATGCGGTTTTTTTCAGCCCAGCATTGTTCCATGCGGCAGGGGATAACAACAGCGATGACATTCAGCGTATGGCCAATTTATTGCAGATTTCATCAGCCATGGGGCGATCGATTGAATCAATGGATAGAACTGCCATTTGCCAAAATCTTTATCCGGCTTTGATGCGCAGTAATCTGACCACGGCTGAACATAACGCTGCTATCGCCGCCGCGGCCGAAGGCTATTCTTTCCCCACTAATCTTGATCTTGATCCCCCTTTGGGGGGCAACGCATCAGAAAGCCAAGCAGGTTTGCTAAAACGGGCTTTATCAGAACAATTGAGCGCAGCAGAATTTGAGGCGGCATTGGCTGAACAAAATGAAAAGCGACGCGCCTAAACAGCAAGTGATCTCAAAAGGAGTTTGGGTTTAACATGGCCGATTTATTAAAAAAACCAACAGGTTCAAATGGTAAAATCCATGATATTACCCCTCAAAAGGCAGGCTGGTCTTATGTTGGTTTTGGGCTTTACCATCTGCGTGCAGGTGAAGTTGCAGAAGAACAATGCGGCGATAATGAAGTCATCCTTGTGTTGGTTGAAGGGCGGGCGCATCTCCATGCCGCTGATCAAGATTGGGGGGAGATGGGCGACAGGATGAGCGTTTGGGAACGCACCCCGCCCCATGCGCTTTATCTGCCAAACGGTGTGTCATGGCGAGCGCATGCCACCACCGATTGCATCATTGCGGTTTGCTCAGCCCCGGGGAAAAACGGGCATCAAGCGCAACGACTTGGCCCTGATGGTATTACCCTTGAAGAACGCGGCAAAGGCAATAACACCCGCTATATCAATAATATCGCCATGGAAGGGCGGGATGTTGCCGACAGTTTATTGGTGACTGAAGTTTTCACCCCGAATGGGCATTGGTCTTCTTTTCCATCGCATCGCCATGATGAAGATCGTTTCCCTGAAATAACATATTTAGAAGAAACCTATTATCACCGGATCGCCCCTAAAGATGGTTTTGGTATCCAGCGAGTTTACACCGAAGATGGTTCATTGGATGAAACAATGGCGGTCAAAGATCATGATTTGGTTTTGGTGCCAAAAGGCCATCACCCTTGTGCCGCGCCCTATGGTTTTGAGATGTATTACCTTAATGTTATGGCAGGGCCTTTGCGGAAATGGCGCTTTAAACTTGATCCAGCGGTGGAATGGATTGTTGAACGCGATGGTTAACCCCATTAAAAACATTGATCGGGATGGGCGATAACATGGCACCAACGCTTCGAAATGTGGCTGAATTGGCAGGTGTTTCACGCTCGGCTGTATCACGGACATTCACGCCGGGCGCTTCTGTTTCAAAAGAAACCCGACGCCGTGTCGAACAAGCGGCACGTCAATTGGGTTATCATCCCAATGCGCTGGCATCGTCATTGACCACTGGCCGAACAAAATTAATTGGGCTTGTGTTTAATAACTTCCACAACCCATTATTTTTAGAAGTTTTTGACAGGTTTACCCGCAGTTTGCAGGCCATTGGCTTGCGACCATTGATCATTAATTTGACTGATGAAACTGACCCCCAAAATTCAGTCCAGATGCTGAGGCAATATTCGGTTGATGGGGTTGTTTTGGCTTCTTCTACATTGCCGTTGAGTTTTGCCCAGGCCTTTCGCGATGCGGGGATGCCGATTGTTCATAGTTTTGGAAAATATTCCAGCACCCCAAAAGTTCATGTCGTGGGGATT
>WTHX01000086.1 GCA_011522975.1 Alphaproteobacteria bacterium
GTTGATGGCGCGCCTAAGGATGATGCCTGGGAAGTTGATGTCGCGCGGGTTGACCCTCTTGCCGCTGACGATCAGCATATGCAACGCCGCATGGGGGAGGCGGTATCGGCCTTAATGGATATGCATTGGCCGTATAAACAACCTGTCCATGGTCGCGATTTAAGGCGGTCATCACTTCATCATCAATGGGCTGAAGATGGTGCGCATTTTGGCGTTACAGCATCATGGGAACGGCCTTTATGGTTTGCTGAAGACGAAGATGAAAAGAATTTGCCCTATGCCATCGGCCCGCAGCCATGGTGGCCGATCGCCCAAAGGGAAGCCGCTGTTATGGATGATGGCGCGGTGTTATTGGAATTAACGCCTTTTGGAAAGTTTGATGTCACAGGGCAAGATGCTTTTACAGCCCTTGATCATTTGGCCTCCGCCAATCTCAACCGTCCTATGGGGACTGCCATTTATACGCCATTGCTGAATGATCAAGGCGGCATTGAAGCTGATGTTACAATTGCTGAACGAACCAAAGGGTGTTTTAGGATCACCTCTGGTGCGGGGACAAGATGGCGGGATCGCGGGTGGTTGCGGCGGCATCTTAAAGGCGATGTCGAGTTGCGTGATGTGACCGAAGATTTTGCCGTGATCGGCCTGATGGGGGCGGCAAGCCGATCAATCCTAGAGGGGCTTGACCCAAACTGGCAGGACAGAGGCTTTGCCACGGTCACAAAGATTGCAATCAATGGCATCTCTTGCATTGCCACGAGGCTCAGTTTTGTCGGCGATCTTGGCTGGGAATTGGAAATGCCCATGCAGGATGCGCCGCAAGTCCACGCCAGTCTCAAAGGTATGGGCGCAAAACCCATGGGGCTTTATGCGCTGGATGGCTGCCGATTGGAAAAAGGCTTTGTGCATTGGGGGCATGATATTGGCCCTAAGATCACCCCGCTTGAGGCTGGCTTAGGCTTTGCCATCAATTGGGATAAAGACTTTTCCGGCAAATTGGCATTGATGGCGCAACGTCAGCATGGGCTTAAGCATCAATTGATTATGCTGGAAGTCAGCGGGATGCCTTTATTGCTGCATGATGAACCTGTGTTGGAAGATGGCCGTGTCATTGGCTTTACAACATCAGGGGGGTATGGGCCTAGAACAGGTCTTCATCTGGCTTTTGCCTATGTGGAGGTGTCAGACAAGCCGCTTTTGGACCGTGATTTTCAGGTTAATGTTGCAGGGCAGTTTTATTCGGCAAAGGCGCGAAGTGAGCCTGCGTTTGACCCTAAACAGCAAAGGATGCGGTCATGACAGATGCTTCAGCATTGATTATTGGTGGTGGGGTGATGGGCGTTTCCTTGGCCTATCATCTGACAGAAATGGGCTGGCGTGACGTTATCCTGACCGAAAAAAATGACCTGACCCATGGGTCAACTTGGCACGCGGCAGGGCTTTGTACCCATTATGCCCATAACCCCACGGTGCAAGAATTGCGCGCAACATCGGTGCGTCTTTATCGTGATATCCTGCCCAAGGAAACAGGCCATGATTGCGGGTTTCATCCATCAGGGGCGATGCGCATCACCCGTGAGCCTGACCGTATGGATGAATTTGCCCATGTCGCGGGCTTGTCAGATTTCACCGGCTATCCGCTTCGCTTGCTGACGCCGGATGATATTGCTGAATTGCATCCGCTGGCACAGATTGATGGCTTGGTTGGCGGCATTTATGAGCCTGATGACGGTCATGTGGACCCATCGCTGGTGACCAATGCCATGGCCAGCATAGCAATCACGCGCGGGGCGGTGATCATGCGCTATAACCCCGTGCTTGAGATTGAACGCGCCAGTGACCATTGGATTGTTCGCACTGAAAAAACCGTAATCAAGGCCAAGCATATTATTAATGCGGCAGGAACATGGGGATGGGAAATCGGCAAAATGATGGGGCTCAATATCCCATCTGTCCCTGTGCTGCATCAATATCTTGTGACCGATACCGTGCCTGTTGTGGCGGATCGAATCAATGCAGGTCAGCCGGAATTGCCGATTATTCGTGATCCCGAAGAAAGCTGGTATGTCCGCCAAGAACGTGATGGCCTCATTCTTGGGCCTTATGAAAAAGACGCTAAAACATGGTCGGTTGATGGTGTGCCACCAGAATTTGGCGCTGATTTGATGCCCCCTGATTTGGATGCGGTGGAACATATTATCGAAGCGGCGATGGCGCGGATTCCGGCCTTGGGTGATGGCGGGGTGAAAACAGTGATCAACGGCCCAATCACCTTTACCCCCGATGCCAATCCATTGATCGGCCCGGCCCATGGGATTGACAATGGCTGGCTCTTAACAGGGTCTAGCATGGGCGTGATGGAAGGCGGCGGTGCAGGAAAATTCTTGGCTCATTGGATGACCCATGGCACCCCGCCGATGGATGCCTTGGCGATTGACAGCAGACGCTTTGGGGCTTGGGCAGATCGCACCTATCGCGAAGAAAAAGCCATTGAATGTTTTGGCCTGCAATTCGGAATTCACTATCCCTATGAAGAACGTCCTGCGGGGCGCAACTTGCGGTTATCGTCGTTGCATGATCGCATGGTTGCCCGCGGCGCAGTGATGGGGTTTGCCCATGGCTGGGAAAGGCCGAACTGGTTTAAAACCAACGATGATAAAGACGCGATTGATACGTTCAAGCGCAACACTTGGTTTGACGCCGTGGCAAGGGAGGTGCATCAAACCACCACCCAAGCCAGCCTTGCTGATTTATCTGTTTTCTCTTGCTTTGAAGTTTTGGGAAAAGACACCAGCCATTTTCTTGAAACCCTTGGGGCGAATAATGCGCCAAAACAGGGGCGGATTGGTCTGATCCATACGGCAACCCCGCAAGGCACGGTTTTATCTGAATTCACCGTCGCACGATTTGAAGATGATTATGCCATGCTGACAAGCGCCGCCGCCGCCGAAGAAATAGACGCTGATGTTTTGTTTGATCATGCCAGAGCAATCCAAGCCAAAGGGTTTGATGTCACGGTTAAAAACATGACCGAAACCATCGGCGCCATTGGGCTGATGGGGCCGCGATCGCAAAATATTTTACAGGCACTGACGCCTTATGATTTGACCGCTGATCTTCCTTGGCTCCATTGCGCGGAAACAACAGTGGCTGGTGTGGATGTCAAAATTCTTCGTGTTTCCTATGTCGGAGAGTCTGGCTATGAACTCCATGCCAATAGGGAAGATTTGCCCATGCTCTTTGATCAATTGGAAGCGGCAGGGCAAGCCTGTGGGGTTGGTTATTACGGGGCTTATGCCGCCAATAGCATGCGGTTGGAAAAAGGATATCGGGCATGGGGCGGTGATCTGACAACAGAACGTGACCTTGTGGAATCAGGGTTGGCGGCATTTTGCAAAACAGAAGGGCGTGATTTCCCCGGCTGTGATGCGCTCAAAAATCGCCTTGGGCAATCTGATCGCTGGCAAATGAAGTTATTGTCTATTGAGAGTGATCAGCAAGACCCGTTTTATGCCCATAGTCTTTATGTCGGTGATGAAACCGTAGGCGTGGTCACGTCAGGGGGCTATGGCCATCGCAGTCATCTTGTGCTGGCATTGGCCTATTTAGCAGACCCTGAAAAAGCAATGAAAGCCAATGCAGGTAAAGGCCCGCCATTGGAAATTCGGATTCTGAACAAACGATACAAGGCAACCATCCTTGATGATGTTCCCTTTGATCCGGAAAACACACGCTTAAAATCATAATAAAAAGAAAATAGGAGGAGATGATGACAGGGTTGAAAACGGATTGGGCCATTGATGCCACCGCCGCAAGGCGCAATAAGTTTTACGCCGCATCACAACATAAGTTTATTCCTTTCAAAGACCCAATGGTCTTTAAAAAAGGATCGATGCAATATCTCTATGATGCTGAAGACCGCCAGTATATTGATCTCTTGGGCATGAATGTTTGTATTTCAGTGGGGCATTCCCACCCCAAAGTTGTGGCCGCCGCCCAAGAACAAGCGGCTGAATTGACCCATTGCACCACGATGTTTTATCACCCTGTGCCGGCGCATTTGGCCGAAGAATTAACCGCGACTTTACCGCAAGGACATGACTGGGTTGTTCACTTTACCAATTCAGGGGCTGAGGCGGTTGATCTGGCCATGACCATTGCCCGCACCTATACAGGGCATCAGGATTTATTGGCGTTGCGGACAGGGTATCATGGTCCTACCGCCGCCGCCCAATCGGTGACAGGGATTGCCAGTTGGCGTCACCCCGGGATGCCTGGCCATGTTGCCTTTGTGCCCGAACCGAATCAATATCGCGGTATTTTCGGCGAAAATGCAGGGGCTGCGCCATATCTGGATGAAATTGAACGGACGATCAGTTCTGCCACTGAAGGCCGTATTGCCGGGATGATCGTTGAATCGGTTCAAGGTTATGGCGGGATTATCGCCATGCCGAAGGGATATTTATCAGGCGCGGCAGAACGCGTTCGCGCCGCGGGGGGGCTTTTTATCGCGGATGAAGTGCAGGCGGGGTTTGGCCGTACCGGTGACCATATGTGGGGTTTCGAAGCCGATGGCGTTGTCCCTGATATTATTGTCATGGCCAAAGGCATTGGCAATGGGTTTCCCCTTGGGGCGGTGGTGACTCACAAAAAGATCGCGGCCCCCATGGCTGAAAAATTTATGTTCCATACCTATGGCGCTAACCCCACCAGTTGTGCCGCGGGGCGTGCCGTGCTTGATGTTATCAAAACCGATAAGGTTCAGCAAAATGCCAAAACGGTCGGCGGGGCTTTGTATCAACGCTTGCTTGATCTGAAAGATAAGCATCACGCGATTGGTGACGTTAGGGGCAAGGGGTTAATGCTGGCGATTGAAATGGTCAAAGACAGAAAAACAAAAGAACCTGACCGTGAAACCACCGCGGCTGTTTTTGAAAATTGCCGCGATTCTGGGTTGATCCTTTCCAAATCAGGGCCTACCCAATCTGTTTTGCGGATGGTGCCGCCGATGTGCCTTAGCCTTGAGGATGTTGAGGTGGTGGCAGAGGGGCTTGATCAGGCGTTTTCTGCGTTGAAATAAAAGGCATAATTGGCGAGTTGACGGCGCAGATGATCAATGGTGATCACGCCAATTTTGACTGTGCCGCCTATTCATCCGAACGCTTTAACCGATAAATTTTTCATGATTTGGCCTGATAACGATAAAAGCCACTTGATTCCGAAAGCGCTTTCGGTTTAGCGTTGATTCGAGATGAATTGAGATCAATGCCATGCAGCGCGTAAGCCTGAAATTTTTAGCCAAGGAACTCGGTGTCACCGAAGGCACGGTGTCGCGCGCTTTAAATGACTATCCTGACATCAGTAAAGCCACCCGCAAGCGGGTGCTGGAAGTGGCAGAAAAGTTTAATTACAAGGCCAATCAAACTGCCCGCCGTCTGGCCACAGGGGTGGCTGAAGCGGTGGCCTATTTGATGCCGCCCAATACCAATACCATCGCAGAACCTTTTGTCTCTCAACTGCTGGAAGGGATTGGCGCATCGCTGGCCAAAAGAGGCTGGGATTTGCTGGTGGTTCAGGCCAGTTCCGCTGAAACAGAAGTTGAAACGGTGGAAAAACTCTCGACCAGCGGCAGGGTCAGCGGAGTGGTGATCTCGCGTCCTTATAAAAATGACCACCGGATCGCGCTTTTGAAAAAATACAACATGCCCTTTATTGTCCACGGCCGGTCATTGCAATCGGATGATTACGCATGGTTTGATGTTGATAGTGAACAAGCCTTCCAAGATGCGGTGACACATTTGGCCAGCCTTGGGCATCAACGTATTGGGTTTATCGGCGCCCCGCTTGATTACAATTTTGGTCAGATGCGTCTTGATGGCTATAAAAAAGGGCTGCTGGCCAATGGCCTTGGTTTTGATGATGCCATTGTCGAAATTGCCGAAATGACTGATGAAGCCAGTGAAGCCGCGGCTCTTAACTTCTTGCAATCAAGCCCCGCCCCCACCGCCATCCTATGCGCCACGGATACCCAAGCGATTGGGGCTTTGGCCGCGGTGCGTTCCATGGGGCTGATCCCGGGTCAAGACATGAGCATCATGGGTTATGACGGGCTTGATTTTGGCAAACATACCAATCCACCGCTGACAACAATGGCGCAGCCACAGTCCAATTCAGGACGTGAGATTTGCGACATGTTGCTGGCGATTATCGATGGGGGCAACCCTGTTGATTACCAAGAACTCCGACGTGCAAAACTGGTGCGCCGGATGAGTGATGGCCCCGTAAGGCCATAATTTTTGCATCTCTTAGGGAGGAAAGAATGAAGAAGATGAATATGTTAGGGGCAAGTGTATTGCTCTCAGCAACGATGATTTCTTCAGTGTTTGCTGATGAAATCACCATGTGGACAATGGAAGAACAGCCAGATCGTATGGCTCGTCAACAGCAAATCGCTGATGATTTTAAAGCGGCCACTGGCCATACCGTTAATGTTGTTGCGGTGACTGAAAAAGATATCGCAACACGCGCCACAGCAGCATTCGCCGCAGGTGAATTGCCCGATGTGTTGAACCACACCGTTCAGCACCTTCTGCCATTTGCCGAAGCAGGTATGCTTGATGCTGGTGCCGCCACTGACGTTATCGAAGACTTGGGCAAGAACACATTTGCCTCTGGCCCATTGAACATGGCGATGTCAGACGGTGAGATTGTTTCTGTTCCAACCGATGGCTGGACACAGTTGGTAGTTTATCGCAAAGACTTGTTTGAAGCCAATGGCCTCAGCGCACCAAAGACTTTCGCTGATATCGAAGCCGCGATCGCGGCCCTGCATAACCCACCATCAATGTATGGGTTTGTTGCGGCAACAAAGATCGATGAAACTTACATGATGCAGTTGATTGAGCATATCTCATTGGCGGCTGGTTATTCACCTGTTAATGCTGATGGTTCGGTCAATGAAGACACAGAAACATTGAAGACTGTTTTGTCTTTCTACAAGACGATTGCCGATGCGTCACCTGAAGGCGACCTTTATTGGAAGCAGTCACGTGAACAGTATCTGGGCGGTAACGCTGCTATGATCATCTGGTCACCGTCACTTTTGGATGAATTGGGCGGTCTGCGTGACAGTGCCCCTGTCACCATCAATAACGATCCAACAACAAAAGAATTGGCGAAAGACACAGGCTTTGTGACTGTATTTGCAGGTCCAGGCAATGATGCTGGCGCGGCTTATGCTGACGTTCGTTATCTGGGTATTACCGCAGATGCCAACACAGATGTGGCGGCTGAGTTCATCAAATTTGTTGTTTCAAAAGGCTATGGCGATTGGCTGGGTATGGCACCAGAAGGTAAATTCCCTGTCCGCTCAGGCACATTCGGTGGCAACAAAGACTATGAAAATCTTTGGGCAAGCCTAGACGTTGGTGTTGATCGTAAAGAACCTCTTGCCAATATCTATCCAAAGCAGGTGATCAACAGCATCATCGAGGGTCTTTCAGTGGGTGACCGTTGGGGCGTTGCTGATGGCCAATTGGCAACAGCATCAAAAATGGTGAATGCCCGTGTTATGTCACAGGTTATTCGCAAATATATCGACGGTGAAATTTCACTGGACGATGCGGCGGCTGAAATCGTTGCCAAGCATAAGGCGCTATAAGCCTTCCTAAACTTTTAGGGCAGCGTTTTGCGCTGCCCTATTAAATATATTATTGAATAT
>WTHX01000019.1 GCA_011522975.1 Alphaproteobacteria bacterium
TATTCGATGTTCCTAGAAGGTGAAGCCGATATGGTGCTGTCCTATTCAACCTCACCTGCTTATCACTTGATCGCCGAAGGCAAAGACCATTACGCCGCAGCGCCGTTTAGTGATGGCCATTATATGCAGGTTGAAGTCGCTGGCGTTCTGAAATCATCCAAAAAGCCTGCCCTCGCCCGTCTTTTCTTGCAGAAATTGATGGAAAAAGAGATGCAGTCAATTCTGCCAACCACCAACTGGATGTATCCTGCGGCGAAATCAGCCGACGTGCCAGAAGGCTTTGGCGGTTTGATTCAGCCTGAAAAGAGTTTCTTGTTCTCACCTGAAGTTGTCGCCAAAAACCGCGATGCTTGGACAAAAACTTGGGTTGATGGGCTTAGCCAATAATCACATCTGGGGATAGATCTATGGCCAATCTTATCTATCCCCGCGCCCCTGTCACCATTGGATTGACTGTGGCAGGGGTCTTACTGTTTTTTGGTATTGGGGCGATAGCCTCGCTTATATTTGCCCCTACGTCCATTCAGACACCCACCAGTGCCGATCAATCGATATTGGCGGCATTGGCATCTTCGGTGGACCACGACCGCTTGTTCTACAGCCTTAAAAGCGCTGGGGTGCAAGCCAGCCTGTCGGTGTTCTTTTCCATTCTGATTGCTATTCCAGCCGCCATCACCGTTTCAAGACGTTCAACGTGGATGTTTGGGCTTGGTATGCGGGGGTTGGTGCTGCTGATCAGTTTGGCCATGGTTTTGCCCAGCACGGTTGCCGCCATGGGGTTATTGGCGGTATGGGGGCGCAATGGTGCTGTCGCCAGTCTATGTGGGGCTTTGTGTGGTGATTTTTCGATCTATGGTCTGCATGGCGTTGTGCTGGCGCATATGATGCTGAACGTGCCATTGGTCATGCGGGTGATGATCCCTTTGTTGAATGCTGTTCATCAATCAAAATGGCGCAATGCGGCGTTGTTAGGGTTTTCATCTTGGGGGCGGTTTCAGCATATAGAATGGCCGCAAATTCGTGGTGTGATCCCGGGGCTGGCCAGTTTGATCTTTATGCTGTGTTTCACATCATTTGCGCTTGTTCTGATGTTGGGTGGCGGGCCTAAAGTCACAACATTGGAAGTTGAGATTTATGGCGCGGTGCGGTTTGACTTTAATCTTTTGGCCGCCGCAGGGTTAAGCCTGATCCAATTTGGCATTATGGCTTTGGTGGTGGCGGTTTTTGCCTTTTGGGGCGGCTGGCATGCCTCAGGGGATATCCGCACCCCAAGCAATCCGCTGCCCCGACCTGACCTAACAGCAACCGATCGCATTTGGGATATTGCCGTGCTTTCTGTGGTGATTGTGCTGGTGGCATTACCTGTTGTGATGGTCGCCATCAGGGGGATGAATGTTGAAATTTTTACCTTGCTGACCCGCCCACAATTTTTTGATGCGGCTTGGGCCAGTTTCAGCGTTGCCATGATTACCGCCGTGGTGGTGACAATTCTTTCGCTAGTGATGGCCTATGCCAAGGCCAGCCTGTCTTTATCCCACCGTCACCGCGATATGCCTTTTGCCAGCCTGCTGCGCGTTTTATTAGACCAAGGCGTATTGCTGTATTTGGTGATTCCTTCGGTGGTGCTTGGCACGGCGGCATTTATCGTGTTGCGCGGCTTGGGTGATGTTTTTGGTTATGCCTTTGCCGTGGTGGTCATGGCCAATACATTATTGACCCTGCCCTTTGCTTATCGGTTGCTGGAACGGCGACTAACAGGCATTTTGGCCCAACATGATCGGTTGGCGGTTCAATTGGGCATTATGGGGATAAGCCGCCTTAAAATCCTGACCTTACCTGCCCTTCGATATGACTTGGGGTTGGTTGCGGGGTTGACGGCGGCTTTATCAATCGGGGATTTAGGGGTGATCGCGCTATTTGCCAATGCTGATTTCCGGACATTGCCATGGTTGCTGTATCAATTGTCCGGCAAATATGCCGCTGATGAAGCCGCGGCATTGGCCTTTGTCTTGATGATTGTGACCGTTGCATTCTTCTGGCTGGGGCGGGTATTGCTAAGCCGATTATTAGGAGGACGATATGCTTGAGATCAAAAACCTGCGGTTTTCATATCCGTCATCTGAAGGTGAATTTGCCTTTGATTTAACCGTTGATCGCGGTGAGATCGCAGTGGTGCAAGGGCGTTCAGGCATGGGCAAATCGACGTTGTTGAATTTGATCGCAGGGTTTTTAACGCCATCAACGGGACAAATCCTATGGCAAGGTGATGACTTGACCGCCCTGCCCCCACAAAAACGGCCGCTTTCAATGATCTTTCAGGATGGCAATCTGTTTGACCATCTGTCATGCCGCCATAATGTGGCCTTGGGGTTGAACCCTTCCCTATCACTGACATCAGAACAATGGCAAGCTGTTGATAATGCTTTGGATGCGCTTGGAATCCTGCCGCTTAAAAACCGCAAACCTTTGGAAATATCAGGCGGACAGCAACAGCGTGTCGCCTTGGCACGGGCATTGATCCGCGCCGAATGGCAAGATTGCCACCTGTTGCTGTTTGATGAGCCGTTCAGCGCCCTTGATACCGAAACCCGATTGGATTGTATTGAAGTTGTCAAAACCTTGGTCAAGAACAAATCCATGGCGGCATTGATGGTCAGCCATGACCCCGAAGATGCCAAACGTCTTGCGGCTAAAGTCTTCACAATCTAAGATCAAATTAGAAGATAATACTGGCCTTATTTTAAGAAGGATAGCCTGATGAACGGTGGTGAGATCATTGTAAAAAGCATGGAATTACAAGGTGTTGATCGCCTGTTCTGTGTTCCTGGTGAAAGTTTCTTGCCTGTCTTAGACGCGTTGCAAACATCTTCGATTGAAACGGTTTTGGCGCGCCAAGAAGGTGGTGCCGCGATCATGGCCGAAGCCGATGGAAAATTAACCGGCCGCCCGGGGATTGTCCTTGTCACCAGAGGCCCCGGCGCCACCAATGCTTCCGCAGGTATCCATATCGCCCAGCAGGATTCAACACCTGTGATTATGCTGGTGGGGCAAGTGGCGCGCGATATGCGGGGGCGTGATGCGTTCCAAGAGGTGGATTTTACCAAAATGTTTGGGGATATGGCCAAGCATGTCGAAGAAATCAATGACGTCAATCGCTTGCCTGATGCCATGGCAGATGCGTTTCGGATCGCCATGGAAGGCCGGCCAGGCCCTGTGGTGCTCAGTCTTCCCGAAGATATGCTCTATGATGAGATTGACCCTGAATTGCCTCTGCGTGTGGAGGTCACGCGCCCTGCCCCAAATCGCCAAGAGATTGACCAGTTAAAATCTATTCTGGCCAAGGCAGAACGCCCCATGGTGATCGCAGGTGGCCCGCTTTGGGATTCTGAGGCGGTGGCGCAATTGGAACGCTTTGCCGCGTGTTATCAACTGCCCGTCGCCTGTTCGTTTCGCCGTCAGCGTTTGATGAACAGCACATCACCCTATTATGCGGGGGATTTGGGGTTGGGCTGCAACCCAAAATTATTGGCGCGGATCAAAGAATCTGATGCGTTGATCTTGCTGGGCGGGCGGCTTTCGGAGATTCCATCGCAATCTTATGAACTCTTGAATATTCCCACCCCGCAATTACCATTGATCCATATTCATTCTGACCCTGAAGAATTGGGTAAAGTCTATACGCCCCATCTGGGGATTTGCAGTGCACCGCTTGGGTTTTTAAACCAAATGCTGGATGGCATGTCGCCGCCTGAAGACCACCCGGCTTTGCCAGAACATGACGCTTATCGCCAATGGACGGATACCATGCCAACACCGCCTGGTGATGTGAATATGGCTGAAATCATGCGCTATTTGCGGGAAAACCTGCCGCCAGATGCGATCATGACCAATGGCGCAGGCAATTATGCCACATGGCTGCATCGGTATTATCATTTCCGCCATCATCAAAGCCAATTGGCGCCAACTTCAGGGTCTATGGGCTATGGCATTCCCGCGGCAGTGGCGGCAAAGGCGCGGTTTCCAGACCGTCCTGTCTTGGCCTTTGCCGGTGATGGCTGTTTTCAAATGACCATGCAGGAATTGGCCACCGCCCGCCAAATTGGGGCAAATATCATCGTGATTGTGGTCGATAACGGCATGTATGGCACGATCCGCATGCATCAGGAGATTAATTTCCCCGGCCGGGTTCGGCACACGGATTTGATCAACCCTGATTTCTGCACGATTGGTCAGGGTATGGGTTTTCATACAGAAAAAGTAAATAAAACAATGGATTTTGAGGCGGCATTTATAAATTGCATGAACTCAGGAAAGCCGGGATTGATCCATATTACCATTGACCCTGAAGCCATCAGCCCCGTCAAAACCCTGTCCGAATTTCGCGCCGCCAATCAATAATCACAGGCCAGTAGGCCAGTCAATAAATTTAGCCTATAAAGCCTGAGTTTAGAGGATTTGATCAAGCGCGGTCAGCATTTGGTTGATCTCATCACGGCTGGTGTAATGCACAAAAGACAGCCGCACCGCGCCTTTGTCAGGGTCGATCCCCATGGCTTGCATGGGGCGGATGGCATAAAAATTCCCCGCCCCTGCCATGACGCCATGATCTGCCAATTTGATGGCAATGTCTTCGGCATCCATATGATGGGAGGTAAAGGCCACGGTTGGGGCGCGCACCGCTGCATCATCAGGGCCGATCAAGCGAATATCATTGCGGGCTGAAAGGTAATCCAGCACCAATTGCAAATTGGCGTGTTCGGCTTCACGGAACAATGCCTCCACCCTTTTGGGCCTGCCGCCATCATCTTCGCCGCCATGATGGGCATCCACCGCATCAAAATAGTCAAAAATACCGTTGCTGGCAGCGACTTGGGCATGGTCAGGGCCAGCAGGCACCATGTATTTATCTGGGATATCATGGTTGAAGAAATGTGCTTGCGGCGCGATCAAATGTTTTGCCGATGATCGGATCACCATAGCGCCTTGATGGGGCCCATAGGTTTTATAAAGCGAGAACATATAAATATCCGCCCCCAATGCCGTCACATCAGGCAGCCCATGGGGGCAATAAGACACGCCATCCACCACCAGAATACCGCCAGCGTCATGGATTAAATCAGCCACCGCGCGGATATCATGAATCTCAGCGACAATGTTCGAGCAATGGGTCATGGCGACAATCTGGCAACGGTCGGTCATCAGCGCCATTAGATCCGCGATATTCAGCCGCCCTGTATCAGCATCAATAGGCCAGATGGTGATAGTGATGCCTTGATCCGCCATCCGCCGCCATGCGCCTGCGTTGGCTTCATGTTCTTGTTCCGAGACAATCACTTGGTCGCCTTGATTGAGCCGCCCCAAAAAGGCTTGGGCCAAAACATAGGTGTTCTGTGAGGTTGATGGGCCATACATGACCTCATCACGCTGGACATTCAGGTAACGCGCCAAGCGGATATGGGCGAGATCCATTTCCTCACCAGCTTCGATGGAGGCTTTGAAGAATCCATAGGGTTGCACTTTGCGGTCGTGATAATAGCGGTTAAAGCGGTCAATCACTTGCCGGCACATATAAGACCCACCCGCATTTTCAAAAAACGCTTGGCCTTGAAGGGATTGGGACTGAAAGGCTGGAAATTGATTGCGGATAAAATCAAGGTCTAGTGCTGTCATCTTACGCTCCTCGGTATTTGGCGTCTTTTGGCGTGCTGCCATGGGTTTTTATTTACTGTGAAGAAAATTATCAGCACTGGCAAGTCACGCCATCAATTCACCAAAATGTGAACCAAATTTCTTCACATCTTTACGTTTTATTAACTATTGATCCCTAAAGTTTTAATGGAAAGGAGGCCTGTGATTGACCATGACAATTGAAATTTTCAAAATTCTAGCCACGTTTTTAACGCTATCAATGATGATCATCATATGGGCTGTAGGGTCATCTGCTTTGGTTTGACTGTAACTTTAAGTTATTTATAAGCCTTGCGGTTTTAAACACTGAAAAGATTGAATAAATTAATATATTTTATTCTTTTTTGAATTGATCATTGATGGGATTTGATCTGTCAAAACGCCATTTGGGTATGGTGGAAATGACAGCCGCCATGATCTTATCTGGCAGTTTGGGGTATTTCGTTGTTGCGTCAGGGCTGACCGCCGACCAAGCGGTGTTCTATCGATGTCTGCTGGGGGCCTATTTTTTAGGGGTTTATGGGCTTTACCGCGGAAACCTTAATTTTCAGGCCATTTCCCCTAAATATTGGGCGTTATGCCTGTTTTGCGGTGTCGCTATCCCTGTTAATTGGGTGATGCTGTTCACCGCCTATCAACTGTCATCCATTTCAATTTCCACCGCGGTCTATCATACGCAGCCATTTTTCTTATTATTCTTAGGCGTTGTGTTTTTACGCAAACGTCTGTCGGTGCAGAAAATCCTTTGGATTCTGTTGGCTTTTATTGGCGTGATCTTGGCGATTGACTTGAGCCTGAGTCAAATCTCCCTCACCTCTGGCTATGTTTTGGGATTGCTGCTGTCTTTTGGCGCGGCTTTTTTATACGCACTGGTGACATTAATCACCATGCGTTTGACGGCCATTAAGCCTGATGTCATGGCGCTGGTCCAAATGACGGTTGGTGCCATTGTCTTGTTGCCCTTCATGGGTGGCGATGGCTTGCCTGACCTGACTTTAAGCCATTGGCATTATATCCTCTTGATTGGCCTGGTGCATACGGCGCTGAAATATATCCTGCTTTATTCCGCCCTACAGAAACTGAAAGCCCCTGTGGTGGCGGTGTTATCCTTTATCTATCCTGTGGTGGCGATTGTGATTGATGTGCTGTTTTTGGATCAAGTCTTAACCATGGCGCAAATCATAGGCATTTTCTTGATCGTTTTTGGCGGTTATGCCATCAGCATGAAACTGCCATTTCCCTATGTTGAAAAATCGCTGAAAATAGGTCGCAAAAAACCCCCGAAAAGCAAAAGCCTTTCAGGGGTTTGAAATGGTGAGCGGTACAGGATTCGAACCTGTGACCCAGTGATTAAAAGTCACTTGCTCTACCAACTGAGCTAACCGCCCTCACGATTTAAGGGAAATTAGGAGAAACGACGCCATGATGCAAGCCCTTAAATGCCTGCATTCGATTATTTTTTAGTCTTCTGTTAATTTTTGGACTTAACCATCAGTTTTGCCACCGATTCAGGGACAAAACTTGAAATATCACCATCCAGATTGGCGATTTCTTTGACCATGCTCGACGCAATAAATTGATTTTTTTCGGACGCCATTAGAAAAACTGTTTCAATTTCAGGCTTCATGCGGCGGTTCATCCCTGTCATTTGAAATTCATATTCAAAATCTGTAACCGCCCGCAATCCGCGTAGAATCATATTGGCGCCTTGGTCCTGGGCAAAATCAATCAACAGCCCCGAAAAGGTCGAGACTGTCACATGGCTAGTGATTCTGCCCTTGGCTTGCATGGAAGCAATCTCTTGAGTCAAAAGATCAATCCGTTGTTCAATTGAAAATAACGGTGATTTGCCGGCATTAGTGGCAACCGCCACGATCAAATGATCGGTCAAAGATGCGCCGCGTTGAATAATATCAAGGTGACCATTGGTGACGGGGTCAAAACTGCCTGGATAAATCGCAACGCGGGACATG
>WTHX01000005.1:0-17682 GCA_011522975.1 Alphaproteobacteria bacterium
GGCGGTGTTGCTGTCATCAAGGTCGGTGGTGCAACTGAAGTTGAAGTGAAAGAACGTAAAGATCGCGTTGATGATGCGATGCACGCAACCCGTGCGGCTGTTCAAGAAGGTATCGTCCCTGGTGGTGGTACAGCATTGGTTAAGGCCATTGCAAACCTTGAAAACGTCACTGGTGAAAATGATGACCAGAATGTTGGCATCAATATCGTGCGCCGTGCGATCCAAGCCCCTGCTCGCCAGATCTCAAATAACGCTGGTGCTGATGGTGCTGTTATCGTGGGTAAATTGCTCGAAGAAAAGAGCGACACCATCGGTTACAACGCCCAGCGCGGTGAATTTGAAGACCTGATCAAAGCAGGTGTCATCGACCCAACTAAGGTTGTCCGTTCGGCTCTGCAAAACGCAGCCTCTGTTGCGGGTCTTCTGATCACAACCGAAGCCATGGTCAGCGAATTGCCAGAACCTAAGCCTGCAATGCCTGCAGGTGGCCCAGACATGGGCGGCATGGGTGGCATGGGCTTCTAAGCCTCGCTCCAGATTTAAAGAAAGGCCGAGGATCTCCTCGGCCTTTTTTATTGCTGTTAATCGCGTTAAACTGCCTTAAAGGATTTATCATGCGCGCGATCACGTTTAGGCCCCATCATTTTCTGTGCAGTCTTGGGTATCAAGGCAAAGGCTATGATGATGCGTTTACCGCCAATATGGACCAAGTGGTGGCAGATGGCCTGCATCAATCAGGCGGGGATGACACGCTGATCACGGTGGTGCGTCAGGCGGATGTAATTTGCGGCCCATGCCCCCATCGCCGCGGCGAAGGCTGTGCTTCTCAAGACAAGATTGATGGGTTAGATGCGCGCCATGCCGAACGGCTCAACCTGACGGAAGGCGAGACTCTGACATGGGGGGATGCCAAAACGCGGATTGCTGCATTGGTCAAGTCAGGTGATTTGTCCACGCTTTGTCAGGGGTGCCAATGGCTTGATCTTGGGGTGTGTGAAGATGCTTTGGCGCGGCTGATCAGCGACGATAAAACCCCATAAAATGCAGGCATGAAAAAAGGGCGGAAAATTCCGCCCTTTTTAATTAAATATGGTGAAGAACTTATTTCTTACCCAAAAATTTCCACGCCAGTGGCATAGCGGCGGCGGCCAGAACCAGTTTCATAGCATCGCCCAAATAGAACGGCAGGAAGCCATAGCCCAAAGTCACTGATGGGGTGGCGTTTAGCATGGTGCCAAGAACGATCAAACCAGGGATATAGATGATGGCATTGCCAATCAGCATGGCCAAGGCGGTGGAAATCGGGTTGCGATCCCAGCCGTGTTCAGCCAACCACCCTGTTGCAAAAGCAGCAGGGATAAAGCCAAAGAGATAACCCGCGGTTGGGCCCATCAAAATAGGCAAGCCGCCAGTGCCGCCAGCAAAGACCGGCAAGCCGCTTGCGCCTTCCATTAAATACGCCATGACCGCCAGCGCACCGCGGCGTGAGCCTAAAGCCATGCCAACAACAAGAATAGCGAATGTCTGGCCAGTCACTGGAACAGGGGTAAAGGGCAGGGGAACAGCGATCTGCGCTGATAACGCGATCAAAACTGAACCTGCCAGAACAAGAAGAATATTATTGGTCAGTGACTGCTTACCACCACCAAGTGCAGCAGTAGCGATGCTCTGCGACGGTGTCATTGAAAGAACGGACATTATTTTTCCTTGTTAATAATGATTGTCAAAAATGATTTTTGTTCGGCCATATTACGCCGCCTTAATCAGAAAGAAAAGAGGATACCGCATCTATCGCCTCAACAAGCCCGCAACGTTCCGCTTCTAGCCCCGGGGGGAAGGCGCTGAGCATCCGGCTGGGCAGGCGGCTGTCGAGCACCACAAAGACACCGCGATCATCTCCACGCCGCACCAAACGACCAAAGGCTTGGCGCAATTTCATGCGGGTGGCGCGGTCTGACCATTGCTCACGGCCATAATGGGCTGACCGGGCTTTGAACAGCATATCAGGGCGCGGCCAAGGCACCCGATCAAATATAATCAATTGCAGGGCTTGGCCCGGCACATCAATCCCATCCCGCACGGCATCTGTTCCCAAAAGGCATGACTTGCGGTCTTCACGGAACATTTGCAACAGCGTTTGCAAATTCATGGCATCCATATGCTGGGCATAAAGTGGGATTTGGCTTTCATCCAGCGCTTGCAACAGATGGGGATAAACAGCTTTCAAGCGGCGGATGGCGGTAAACAGGCCCAAGGCCCCGCCGCCACTGGCTTTCATCAATGCCGCCATGGCAGCGGCGGTCTGGTCGGTGTTCTCACGATCCAGATCACCCACGATCAGCAATTTCGTCTGATTGGCATAATCAAAAGGTGAGGATACAGCAGAGACCAAGGCCGGCTGAGGTAGGTTGATGGCGCCCGTCAATTGGCTGGCAAAAGCCCAATCTTCGGCAAGCGGCATTTCTTGGTCACGGCTGGTGTGATCAGTCAATGTTGCCGATGTAATCACCGTGCCATGGCTAGGGGCCAAGACGGTTCGGCTAAACGGCTCACCTGGGTCGAGGTAATGGCGGTGCAGGCCAATATCGACATCTTCACCATTGCGGCGGGTGGCCTCCATCCAATCGATAAAACCTGCCCGCCCTTCGGGGCTTGGGGGATGGGTGATATCTTCCAGCAATTGCCGCCAAGATGCTAAAGGGCCATTGGCGCGCCGCAATAAGCCTCGTGCTGCGCCTTCCAATCGGTTGCGGCTGGCGGTATCCAGTTCATCGGCTTGATCGACCAGCATTTTATGGATGGTTTTGGCCAATCGTTCCAATGGGGTTGCGATATCCCGCAACGCATCGCCAAGCCCTAAGGCCATGACAGACAGGTTGTCATCAAGAGGGTAAAGCCCAACCTCCAGATTATAAAGGCTTTCAGGCGAAGATACGCGCTGATAAATCACATTGCGGGCGGCGTATAAAAATTGTTCAACCGGGCCTTCGGGGGCGGCTTCTGACAGCCGTTGCCGCCATCCTGTCGCGGGCAGAACAGTTGCCGCTTCCATGGCTTGATCAAGATCAGCCATCGCCGCCTCATCAAAAGCCAAGATATCTTCAAGGCGGCGTTTTAACCCCCTTGCGCGGCTTCGGCGATTGCCATCTTGGCCTCTGATCCAGCGCCTTAGGTCGGCGGCTTCACCGCCACTGAAACAGGTTGAAAAAGCACTATCGGCAGCATCAAAAACGTGATGCCCTTCATCAAAAATATAACGGGTTGGTGGCGGTGATCCTGCTGACCCGGGCACAAGAGACGCCATGGCCGCGCCGATCATCACCAGCGCATGATTGGCGACAACGATATCAGCCCGCCGTGATTTTTGCCGAGATTTTTCAACAAAGCATTTCTGGAAATGGCGGCACGCGCTGTGAATACATTCGCCGCGCCGATCCGCCAGCCCAATGGTCGGCCCTTGGCCCAATAAATCGATCAGCCAAGCGGGAAAGCCGCTCCCAGTTAGGTCACCATCGGGATTGGCCTCAGCCCATCGTGCCATTAACCCCAGCGCAGGTGCCAGCCTTGGAGTTGCAGGCACGGCCGAAAGCGCGTCTTCTAAATTGAGCAGGCAAAGATAGTTTTCGCGGCCTTTGCGGATCACCACTTTGGCGTCTCGTTCAGCGCGGTCAGGGTAATAGCGTGCCATTTCTTCCGCCACCTGATGTTGCAGGCTGCGGGTATAGGTCGACACCCAAACAGGGGCTTTGTTTTCTTCAGCCCAGAGCGTTGCTGGCGCCAAATAGCCCAAGGTTTTGCCTGTGCCTGTTCCAGCCTCGGCCAAGACCACGGTGGGGTTATCCTCGCTTTTGGGCGTGCCGAAGGCTGGCACTAAACTGGCGGCATAGGCTTTTTGCCCAGGCCTGATTTCAGCGCCTTTGCCCAGCATGGTCTTGAGCCGTTGTTCGGTCTGATTGGTGCTGATGGGGAATGCCCCTGGCTCTGGGTCTGGGCCATATTCAGGGTTTTCAGGAAGCCGAAACCAGATCGATGCGCCTCTTGGGTCTGGCGGGGCTTCTGGCGGCATGGGGCGATCAAGCGCCGCCAGCACAGAAGGCGCCCATCCCCAACCGCCTTGGGCCATCATCGCGGCAATACCAGCGGCATGGTCTTTGGCACGCTCTGGCAGGTGCTGAAGTTCTAAGAGCAGTTTTTCCGCTGCTTTCGGGATCAATAACGCATGATCTTCATCACCCCCGCTTGTATCCAGCCCCATAACATCGGCAATGCCCCTTGCGGTTGGCAGGCCAAATTGGGCAGGGCGGGTAAAGGCGAAAAGCTCAAGCAAGTCCAACCCTTCAAGACTGCCTAACATAGAAGATTGAGCGCCTGATGCTTCCAGCCCCAATCGACCCGCTGTCCATTTGCGGTGACAGAAAAAAACCGGGCGGCGATCAATCCGGTCATGGGCGGCTGATTTGGTCAGCCTTAAAATATCGCCATCCGTGCCAATCCAGATGACATCACGCGCGGTTGGCATCACCACAGGCAAGGATGGCAATCGTGGGGTTTGGGGTGGCGATTGATCAGACATGGGTCAGTTTTATCCTCTTTATACCGGCTTGACCAGATGGGGAATGACATGTTTGGGTAGGATGAAAACAAGTCTTCTGTCGGCCAGATATTGACGCCAGCCGCCGCCCGCCATATGGTGCGGCAAGTTTTGACCATTCATCTTTCCATTTGGGGCTTATGATGACCGCTGCAACGATAACTGCTGATCTGCTGAATAACGCCAAAGCATGGCCTTTTGCCGAAGCCAAACTATTGGCGGCACGTTTGGAAAAAATGAAACTCACCCCATGCGCGGATCGCCCTGTTTTGTTTGAAACAGGCTATGGACCTTCAGGCTTGCCGCATATCGGCACTTTCGGTGAAGTTGTGCGGACATCAATGGTGCGTCACGCTTATGAAACTTTGACTGGCCATCCAACACGCTTGATCTGCTTTTCGGATGATATGGATGGTTTGCGTAAAGTCCCTGATAATATCCCCAATCAAGATTTGATTGCGCCTCATTTGGGCAAAGCCTTGACCGATGTGCCAGATCCTTTTGGCACGCATGATAGTTTCGGCGCCCATAACAATGCCCGCCTGCAAGGGTTTTTAGATGGCTTTGGTTTTGACTATGATTTCTTTTCAGCGACCGCTTGTTATCAATCAGGTCAATTTGATGATGCGTTGCTGAATATCCTAAAAAATTATGATGCGGTGACCAATGTTGTCCTGCCCACATTGGGTGAAGAACGCCGCGCCACATACAGCCCTTTCATGCCAGTCTGCCCCGACACAAGAGAAGTCTTGCAGGCTGAAATCACAAGCCATGATGCGGCATCAGGCATGATCGAATATCGCGACCCCCGGGATGGTTCGATCCGCGAGTCCGCGGTGACAGGTGGGGCGTGTAAATTGCAATGGAAATGTGATTGGGCCATGCGGTGGTATGCGCTTGGCGTTGACTATGAGATGAGCGGCAAAGATTTGAGCGAGTCGGTGAAACTGTCGTCGAAAATCACCCGTATCATGGGTGGCACGCCGCCTGAAGGCATTTCCTATGAATTGTTCTTAGACCAAAATGGCGAAAAAATTTCAAAATCCAAAGGCAATGGGTTGAGCGTTGAAGAATGGCTGACCTATGGCACGGAAGAAGCCTTGTCTTTGTTCATGTATAATCAGCCCAAACGGGCCAAGCGTCTGTTCTTTGATGTTGTGCCGAAAATGGTGGATGAATATTTCAGCCATTTGGAGAAATATGATGCGGCTGAAGATGGCGGCAAGATCGACAACCCTGTCTGGCATATCCATCAAGGCAACCCACCACAAGAAACCGTACCTGTTGGGTTTTCTTTATTGCTGAATTTGGCAGGGGTTTGTCAGGCCGAAACATCAGATGTGATCTGGGGGTATCTTGAACAATACAGCCCCGGGACGTCACCTGAAAACAACCCGCAACTGGCACGCCTGGTGGATTATGCGGTGGCTTATTACCGTGACCGTGTGCATCCGTTTAAAACATATCGCGCGCCAACAGCGGATGAGGTCAATCACCTCAATGCCCTTGATACAGCCTTGGCTGGCCTTGATGATGACGCGCTGGCAGAAGACATTCAATCAGCGGTATTTGCCATCGGCAAAGAGGCAGGGTATGAGCCTTTACGCGATTGGTTTTCCTGCTTGTATCAAGTCTTGCTTGGCCAAAACGAAGGCCCGCGTATGGGATCATTCATCAAGTTATATGGCATTGACGAAACCCGCAAATTGCTGGCGGCGGCTATTGATGGCACTTTAAGTCAAGGTCAAGCATCGTCTGGGCAGGAATCCTCTTGATCTGGTCAGCCGCATCAGCATTAGCACGCCTTCTGCCCGGTGAAGCCGCGCATCGCTTGGCAGTCAAAACCCTTGATTATGGCATCGCCCCTAAAAGCGATAATGCCCATTATGGCAGGTTGCTGGCACGGACCGTCGCAGGGCTTGATTTTGCTAATCCGCTTGGGCTTGCGGCAGGGTTTGATAAAAACGCCGAAGCCATTAAAGGCGCATTGGGTTTAGGGTTTGGCTTTACCGAGGTTGGCACGATCACCCCAAAACCTCAGCCAGGCAACCCTAAGCCAAGGGTGTTTCGCCTGCCCCAAGATCATGCGGTGATCAACCGTTATGGGTTTAATAATGATGGGATGGAACACGCGGGCAGGCGTTTGGCCGCTTATCGCCAAAACCCTGTTCAAGGGATTGTTGGTGTTAATATTGGCGCCAATAAAGACAGTGCTGACCGTGTTGCGGATTATTATACCACCGCAGCGCATCTGTCGCCTTATGCGGATTACATGACGGTGAATGTCTCATCGCCCAATACGCCGGGGTTGCGGGGGTTGCAAGAACCGCAGTTTTTAAAAGAAGTCATTAATGCCGCGTTGGCCGGCATGGCAGACGCCGGATCAATTGTCCCTTTGATGCTAAAGATCGCCCCTGATCTTGATGATACAGGGCTGATCGCGGCGTTGAACACAGCATTAGAAGAAGGCTGTAGTGGGATGATCATCGCCAATACAACCATCACTCGCCCGCCAAATCTAACCCATCCGTCAAAGGGTGAAGCAGGGGGGCTTTCAGGCGCGCCTGTCTTTTCCCTGTCTAATCAGATGCTGCATCGTGCCGCCACCTATCTTGAGGCTGAAGGCCAGTTTAAAAACCTACCAATTATTGCTGTTGGCGGTGTGTCATCGGCTGAAACAGCATGGGTTAAACTACGTCTGGGGGCAAGTTTGGTGCAATGCTATACCAGCCTTGCCCTTGAAGGCCCTTTGTTGCCGCAAAGAATCATTGATGGCCTTGCCCAAAAAATGAAGCAAGAAGGGCTGACCAGTATTGATGATTTGCCGCATCCTGTGGCGGATGCCCAAGATGTGGTTAAGAGTCTTGATCAGGGCTGAGATTGCGAATCTTTTCCAAGGCCATATAAAAGGGTGATGGGAATGTCATTGGCGTTTCCGTCATTTCCCCGTGGCTTGCTCCCTGAATAGCCCCCACAGGAGCCCCGCTTCGATTGGCGTTGATCAAAACACTGATATAACGAATTACAGATGGCAGGCTAAAGCGTTTGTCACGGTATTCGTCAATCTTGCTGCAAAATTCATCAATGGTGATGTTTTCACGGGCTGACAGTTGATCAATTTCAGCCCAAATATAGGCCTCAATCGATAATGATGTTCGTTTGCCATTGATATAGACATTGCGTTTTTCACGGTGCATCGGGTTATGAGATGCCGCATCATCGTCAATAGGGTTATTGGCAATAGCATTATAAGGTGTTTTATCGTCAGGCATGATCACTTTATGCAATTTGATTGCTTTCGTGGCTTGTTGTTTTGCATAATCCTTAAGGGGTTTTTTTTCTAAAAGCATTGTCCTTAAGGCTTTCATCTGATTCATATTACCCCCACGATTTTATCTTTGGCATTGCCTTTACGGTCAATAACCCCTACCCAAAAGGATAGTTTTTTCATGAAAAACACCTTGTTTGCCTCTCTTTTGGGTTGAATTGAGTGTGAAGAAAGGCAGAGGGCTTTACACGACAAGTTCAGACTTGACGTCAGGCGTTGAAGGCGTTAAACCCATGACCTGTCGCGGGAAACCGCTAATTTTAGAGATTAAAGGATTAAGGCTATGGCTCGTCGCTGTGAACTTACTGGTAAAGGCGTGATGACTGGCAATAACGTCAGCCATGCGAACAACCGTACCCGCCGCCGTTTTCTGCCTAACCTGCAACAAGCATCAATGCTGAGCGAATCTTTGGGCAAGACCATTTCCCTTCGTGTTTCTGCTTCGGCGATCCGCACTGTTGAAAAGACAGGCGGGATTGATGCCTATTTGTTGAAAGCAAAAGACGCTGACTTGGGCCGCAATGCCCTTGCTTTTAAAAAGGCGATTAAGGCGGCACAGGCCAGCGCTTAATTGATCTGGACTGCCGTTAAAACCACCTCTTTTGAGGTGGTTTTTTATTGGCGCTAATGTTTTTAGATTTAGGGTTGCCGTGGGATATCATCGTTTCTTCCATTGGGTTTCGACATTGCTGATGGCCAGCCTTATCATGGGCTGTGGTGTTTCGATCAAGCCTTTGGAACAACCGCCTAAATTGGTCACCGCCCCTGAATATATCCGCATTAAATTTGACCGCATCACCAATCAGCCGGTCTTGAATTTAATCTCGACAGCAGAGATGGATGACCGTGCTGAACGCCTCTTGGAGCAAGCCCTTCTCAACTATAAAACCATGGGTTTTCAACATATTACCGCACCATCAGATCGCCGTTTGGTGCGTCTGAAACATATCTTTGATCGGGTGCATAATTATTCCCATTTAAAAGATAGCCCCATCAAAGTTGTCTTGATCGAAAACCCAATTTTCCAAGCCTATACATTTGGCGGTGGGGCGGTTGTGTTTTACACAGGCCTGACCGAAGAATTGGATGATGATCAATTGGCGGCGGTGATTGGTCATGAAATTGCTCATATCGCGGCCAATCATATTGCCGAAGAAACAAGCCGATCTTTAGTCAATACAGAGACAGGGTATTGGCGGCCTCACCTGACGGGGTTTTATGCGTTGAACGCTGAAATGGAAGCTGATCAAATTGGCTTGGTTTATGCGACTTTGGCAGGATACGCCCCCGATGCCAGCGTAACGTTTTGGGCTGAACAATCAGATCACCAAGGCCATGACATGCTCAATCCATTTGCTGATAGCCATCCAACCTATCAAGACAGGGCGAAATATTTGCAAGAAAACGCCGATAAACTATCCCGATTGCCCCGAAATATTTCGGAGGAAAAACGGCAAGAGCTGATGCTGTGTAACCCCATTTACTGCAAGCAATAAAGTGAATTGAATCAATTGTTTTGATCAGATTTATTATTTGCGCCGAATCGCAAAAAATCTTATATTAGGAAGATATAATTAATTGGTTCGGCGTGATTTGTTGTTTAGGCTTAAACCCCATTTATTTAAAAAGGTTTTTCCCTTTATCAGTCTGGTTATAGTTTTGCCTGCATTGGCCAATGCTAATGATGCCGAAGGCCTTGCGACTGGTGATTATTGTGACAGCACCAAAACCCATCTTCAAATCGAAGCCAATGGCACTATACCTGCAACTATTCAGCAAAAATTAGGGTCATACGCCCGGCTTGATTGCAGCCAATCTGACCCTGTGGGAAATTTGACCACCGAATTGCTGGATGTTCTATCCCAAGAAAATGTCAGCGTGATAAAATCCACCGTGACAGACGGCGGCTTTGGCGTCATCAAATTAGCCTTATCCACAACCGTATCTGAATCCGACAATGATGAAAAACAAACGGTGTTATTACCCGTTGTTTTGGCAGAGCGCAGTGAAGATACGCTCAACAGCATCATTGGCCCGATCCGCATCACCGGCGAAATGGTTGAAAATGAAACTCTAAAAGTTCAGTTTCCGATCAATATGAATGCGTTGAAATCGATCAGGGGGCGGTTGCAATTAAAATGGTTGCGTGATGGTCAAGTGATCGAAGGCGCAACGCGGTCACGCTATCGCCTGACAGCAGATGATATTGGTAAGCGGCTTTCGGTTGAAATCAGCATTCTGGATGATCAGAAAACCCTTGTTCTCAACAAGCAAAGTTCAACCACCACCATGGTGGCAATGGCCAATTACCCGCCTGAGATTCGAAATCTTACGGTTGAAGGTGATTCCGTTTTGGGTGAAGAATTAACAGCAAATTTTGAAATTATTGATCGCAACCCCGAAGACACAGACCTGTCTTCTGAAATCATTTGGTTGCGCGATAACATGGCCATCCCAAATGCCCGTGGCCCCCGCTATACGCTCACTGAAGATGATCTGGGTCATGTCATCAGGGTGATGGTGACGCCTTTGTCATCAGATGGTCAAGGCGGCACACCGATTTCAGGCAAAGTTGAAATGCTGGCGCTTGCTAAGCCTGTTGAAAAGCAATTGGTGGTTTTAAAGCCAAAAATTGAAGCCACAGAAGAACGTGTTGTTGAAGAAAAAACAGTTGAAGAAAAAACTGAAGATGCAGTTGAAGATGTTGTGATGGCGCCGCCGCCCCGCCCAAAACCTGAAATTCCTGTTGTGATTCAAACCGAAAGCGATGACAAAGATGCATCGCCGCAAGTCACCGTCAAACCTGCTGAAGATGCCGAGGTTGTTCTAGAAACAGAAGACGAAACGATTCAAGAGACGTATCTGGCCTTGGCCGAAGGGTTGAGTGTTGTTGAAGGGGATGATCTGACTTTGAAAAAGATCACCTTCACCGATACAGAGATTATCAAACAATCTGATCTTGATGCTGTGATCCGTAAACATCGCGGGGCAGAATTAAGTATTGATTTGATCCGTGAGATTTTGGCGGACCTAAACAGCATTTATGAAAACAACGGCTATGAATTATCGCGCGCGTTATTGCCGCAGCAGGTGATCCGTGATGGCATGCTGCGCATTCAATTGGTTGATGCCAAAGTCGGCGCCATTGTTGTCGAAGATGCCGTGCGGCTTGACGAAGATTATATCCTTGAACGTCTCGGCTTCACCGCGGGCGATAGCATCAGCCTCAGCCTTCTAGAAAACCGCATCAGGCTGTTTAACGCCAATAACAAAACACAATTGACGACAGAATTATCCCCTGGCCAAAATTTTGGGGAAACAGATGTTTTTGTCAAAGTCACTGAACCTGACTTTATTGAATTGCCAACAGTCTCAGTCAATAACCATGGCTCTGAATTGTCGGATTGGAAGCAAAACAGTTTCACCACAACATTCAATAACCTCTTGAGAATGGATGATGAGTTTTCGGTCAGTGTCAGTGATGGTGAGGGCACAAGGTCCCGCGCCTTTGGGTTGAAATTGCCGCTGGGCATTAATGGCGCCAATATCACGCTCAATCGGTCTGATGCCAATACCAAAGTGAAATCAGGGCCAGATGCCACGGTTGGGTTTAGAGGCAATTCAAATTCAACCAGTATAGCGCTGTCCTATCCATTGGTTTTTAATGATGAATATTCAGTTTATATTTCTGCGGCAGTGGCCCATGCCTATGGTGATTTGGTGCAGCCGGGTGATGGCGCGCTTCTGTCAAAAAGTGATACAGAAAAATTTGCTCTCAGCCTGCCTTCCAGTTGGTCGAATGGCCTGACAACAGTGTCGTTTTCACCGACATTTTCGGTCATTCATACCGATACTGAAATCCCACCTGATGAAAATTGGATATCAAAATTTGAAGGTGATTTTGCTTTGTCGCAATTCATCACCCCGCAATTGACCTTCAATGGACGTGGAAAATTTATATATACCGATGCGGCTGCGATGATTAACTTGCCATCAGAAAACTTGACTGTCGGTGGGCCTGGCTCTGTCCGCGGTTATCAGCCTAGTGAAGATTCAGGCTATAAAGGGTATTTCCTTTCCGCGGAATTGCGCAGTGATATGGCGACTTGGGAAGGTGTTGAATTGCCAAGTTTCATGCCAAGCATTCAGCCCAGCATCTTTTTTGATCATGTCATGGCGCAATCACAATACCGCAAGAGAAGCCGTGGTGATTTTTGGTCAAGCGCGGGCGTAGGCCTGACGATCCCTGCGTTGTTCAACACATTTACTTTCGACGCTTATTGGGCGACGCCTTTGGATGGGTCTATTCATCAGGCCGAAAAAGATGCTTATAGCGATGATGTGATCAAATTTTCTCTTAGCGCAAAAATCAACATTGATATGTTTAAATAACAATGATGCGAATGTTGGACTAAAATATTAGAATGTGATAATAAGTATCGGTTTTTATTGGGGATTCGGAGATCAAAATGTTTAAAGATGATTTTAACCCGCTCATGTTGTTTTTAGGGGTCTGGTTTATCCTAACCCTTGTTCTGTTTGGTGTCCTTGGTTGGAACTATATGCAGAACACAATTTACACCTCTGCTTATCAAGAAGGGGTTAAATTGGGTGCCAGTGAGGCTTCGGCGCAGATTTACACCGATATTATCAATAAATCCGCCAATAAAGACTGCAACACTGTTTTCATTCAATATGACAATCGCCGCGTTGATTTGATCAATGTGCAGTGTCTGGAAATTGCTCCTGCTGAGGAAAACACCCCACAGGATGACGGGACAGCCAACCAAGGCTAAGGCATTGCGATGAGCAAAAATTGGCGACAATCAAGGGTGTTTAGGACGACAGCGCTGTTTGCAACAGCGCTGCAAGTCGTTTTTCCGCCCCTTGCGCTTGCCAATAGCCAGCCCCAGATTGTCACCGATGGCCGCACCGCCACTACGCTCAACATTCAGGGCAGTACCACCGATATTCGGACCAGCACGGTTTTTGGCCAGACAGGGCTGAACTCATTTTCCCGGTTTAATGTTTACGGCGGCAATACCGTTAATTTGCACCTTCCTGACCAGACCTCGGCTTTGGTCAATATGGTGCATAATGAACAAACAGTGATCGATGGTATCCTGAATTCATACAAAGCCCAATCGATTGGCGGGAATATTTATTTCTTGAATCCCCATGGTGTTTTGGTGGGGTCAACCGGTGTGTTGAACGTTGGGTCTATGACAATGGCCACCCCAACGCCAGATTTCATGACCAGACTTTTGGCCGGCAATCAGATGGTGTCTGCTCCGCATTTGGCGCAGGTGCTGGATAATGATATGCCGCTGTCAAAGTCAGGGGTGATTGATATCAGGGGCCGGATCAATAGCCTCAGCCATGCAGCGATCTCTGCCGGTGATATCAATATCAGCGGGATTATTGAAACAGGGACACAGGCAAAAATTTCTGTTGAAACCTTGGTCAATATGAACGGCAACAGGGCGATGGTTGATCTCGGTGAGGTTTCAGATGCGCCATTGGTTACAATCCAAGCCGAAGGTGATGTGACCCTTTCAGGCCGAGTTGCAGCGGACGGTGCTGAAAATATTGACGCGGGTCAGGTTTCAATCACCGCCAAAGATAATATCATTGCTGGCCTTGGTGCTGATATTTCGGCATCAGGTCGCGGCGACAATTCATCTGGCGGTGATGTATATGTCATGGCGGATGGCCGCTCAACCCTACAGGCAGGGGCGCGCCTTTCCGCAGATGGCGGCACCAGCGGTGACGGCGGCTTTGTCGAATTTTCAGCCCGCCAAGTGGTTGAACTCGCCGGCGGCTCACTTTCGGCATCAGCCCAGAATGGCGCTATGGGTGACGTGCTGATTGATCCAGAAGCAATTGCGATCTCAGCCAATATCCTGCGCAACACGTCAACCGATGGTGGCGATAATGACTCCGATGCGGGGCTGACATGGTCAGCAGGCAGCCTAACACTGCAAGCCGATGACAATATCACTATTGGCAGCAACATCACCGTTTCATCACGCCAAGTCGCCAATCCTTCAAGCGCAAGTGACCACCGCACAGGCGCATCAACCGGCGCGTCAGGTGATATCACGCTTGATGCCAAACGCATCACCTTGGGTGATGGCAGTTTTGTTACGGCCGAAGGTACAAATAGTTTTGCAGGCGGCACGGTGACATTGGATGCTGATGACCGCGATGATGCTTCCATCACATTGAACAATGCGACCATCAAAGGCGCAAATGTTGTTTTGGATGCGGATGCTGTCTTCACCCCGGGCGGGGCTTATGACAACCCCACCGCTGATGCCAATGCAACGATCAATATCAATGATGGCTCCAGCATTGTGGCAAGCGATAATGTTACAATCACCGCTGATGCCACCCAAAACAAGCCAGGCTATAGCGGCGGCGTTTTGGTGCAATTTGATGCCAGAGACGCGGTGGCCAGCATCACCATCGACAACGCGTCTGTCACCGCGGGTGATGATCTAACGGTTGCCGGCAAAGCCGAGATTAACACCGATCTGTCCAAAGAAGGTTGGGCTAATTTGGCCAGCCTCTTGCCAGCGGATGTTTCAGTATCCGTTACCACGTCGCAATCAAATGTCGAGGTTACAGGCACAACTGATTTGCAAGCCACATCAGGTGATGTGACGGTCACATCAGAGGCCGTGACGCTTTCCACCACCACCGCCACCGCGCAATCGGTTGGCGTTGCGTTTACGGGGGCGATTTCAGCCATTGATAATCAGGCCACCTTGGTGGTGGAAGATGACGCCAGCATTTCAGGCACGGATGTGACCTTGCGGTCGCGCACCAAAACCAATGTCACCACGGTTGCCGATTCCTCTGCTGCCGGCATTTCAGGCAGTTCAGGGCAAATCGCCGTTGGTGTCAGCATTATCAATGACAACACCTCAACCCGGGTTTTGGATAACGCGTCAATCACCGCCACAAGCGATGTTGATATTCTGGCGGAATCAGAACTCACCGCTATGACCGCGGCTCGCGCAACGCAGGATGATAATTTCACTGAAACAGTGAACTCAAAATTTGATGCCGGTATTGATAACACCTCTGAATTGGATGTTGATTTCTTGGGCGCGAATTTGCAGGAAACGATCAAGACCAATTTCAATGATATGTTGCAGGTGGTGCCTGACTCTTTTGGTGAAGATGGCGGGACGTCATTCCAATTGGGTGGGGCGGTGACCTATGCTGAGGTGACCAATAACACTGAAACAACCATTACAGTCGATAACCCCAGCACCGCCACAGAAGCCCCAACCATCACAGCAGATACTGTCGATGTCAAAGCCAAAGCCGTCACCCAAGCCCAGAGCGTTGCCAGTGGCCGTACCGATAACGCTTCCTTTGGTGGTCAGGCCGGGATTGGCATTCAGATTTTTGAAAGCACGCTTTCAAGCACCATTCAAGGCGGCGATAACGCCAATGTGCTGATCACTGCCGATGATGTGACAGTGGCGGCGGAGACCATTTCTTATTCAGGTGATTTGGATAATCAAAGCCGGTCCGGTGTTTATGGTATTTCAGGCGTTGGCGCAGGCGGCGGTGATAATGGTGTTGGTATTGCCGGCGCGATTGCTGTTGGTATTAATGAGATCAATGACACCACCGCCAAAATTGGCGATAACACCACCCTTGATCTGGATGAAGACCTGACCATCCGCGCCGAAAGCGACACGGAAGTCAAAGTTATTGCCGATGGCACGGATCAAGCAGGGCTTGTTTCAGGCAATTTGTTCAAAGCGCTTTCAAGCGACAATTCCTCTGAAGACGAATTGGATTTAAGTGAAGGTGGCACGTTAGGCATTGGCGCATCAATCGCGGTGGCAACCCATAAAAATGATGTTGAAGCCGTGTTTGAAGGCGGGGCGAATTTCACCGGATCAGATGACCCTGATAATTTGACCATTGCGGCGGTACAGAATTCAGCCACCGAAGCCGAAGCCAAAGGCGCAGGGGCAGGGTCTGTTTCAATCGTACCATTGGCGGCAGTGACAGCGGCACGCAACACCGCCCGCGCCGCGATTGAATCTTCATCAAGCGCGATCACCACCGACAGCAATATTTCAGTCACTTCGACGCAGACGATCACATCATCTGCGATTGCTGATGGCACGGCGCAATCCAATTCAGATGGTAATGCCGCCATCGGGATCGCGGCAGGGGTGACGGTTGCCCTTGATAGCAACACGGCTGAGATTAAACGTGATCTCGATTCAAGCGGCGGTGATATCACCGCCAGTGCCAATACCTATAAGACGGTGAACGCTGGGGCGAAATCATCGGCTAAATTTTCGGATGAAGATGAAAGCGAAGATGACTCATCAACTCCTGATAACGCGTCGAACAACAGCACCGAAGATGCGTCGGCGGCAGGGTCATCCGTCATTTCAGGCTACACCACTGACCCTGATGATAATGCCTCCACGTATGATTTCTCAAGCCAGATGTCAGCCGATACAGATGGCGCATCCAACAATGCGTCCATTGGTGCGATTGATGAACCGGATGATGGTGTTTCGGGTTATGACTTTGCCCAAAGCAGTGATTCAGACCAACAAATCGGCGGTGATGGTGAGGATGAGTCAAGTTCAAAGATCACCATTGGCGCGGCCATGGGCGTTACCTATGCGGAATCAAATGCCAAGGCAGAAATTGCCGATGGCGTGACGCTGAACGCTGGGTCAGGTGCGGTATCAGTCACCAGCCTCAGCAATTCAGATTTCTCTGCTGATGCTGATGCTTCTGCAACGGATGGTGATTACAACATTGGTGGCGGTGTTGGTCTTAATATCGTCAATAATGAAAACATTGCTGAAATTGGTGATAACACCACGATCACCGCAGGTGACCTGACGGTACGCGCAGGCATGCTCTCCAAGGTCAAAGATGATAACACCACTGATGGCACCAACACGATTTATGCCGATGCCGTTGCAGGCGCCAGCACAGGTGAGTTTTCACTGGCAGGGGCGGTTGGCCTGAATGTCGTTGTCAAGAACAACACCCAAGCGGTGATCAACACAGGCGCAGATATTCGGTCGTCAGGTGATGTCACTATCGCGGCGGTTTCAAACAATAAATATGACAGTAACGCCAAAGCAGAAGTCGGTGAGATCAAAGGCCTTTGGGGCGGGATTGATAAAGAACTAAAAGCCATCAAGAACATGAAAATGTTTAAAGCAGATGGTGATCTCTCCCTTGAAGATGTCAAAGATGATATTGAAGAAGACCAAGACAATGCCACCAGCGCGGATGCGGAAAGCAGTGATGGTGAAGGCGGTGTTGGTATCGGTGCGGGTATCGCGCTCAATATCATCATTGCTGAAAAGACCCAAGCCATCCTTGCCAATAATGCGGATCTCTTAGGCGGCAATACTGGCGCGGTGACTGTCACCGCATCTGCGGATAGCCTGACAGAAACCAATGCCTTTGCCGGGGCAAAACCAAGTGAAGCAGGTGGTGATGACGCCAAGACATCACTGGATGCGGCGGTTTCAGTGGGCATCTTGCTCAAAGAAGTTGATGCTTATGTTGGCACAGGCTCAACCATCAATGCATCCGATAACATCAGCATCGTTACCGCATCCGATACAAAAACAATTTCCACCGCCAAAGGTGAAGTCACCGCCAGCGAAACCGCGGTCGGGGCTTCTGTTGCGGTTGGGGTGGCATTGGAAAATATCGACTCGCGGCTTGAACGTGATTTGACCACCACAGGCGG
>WTHX01000005.1:17782-21846 GCA_011522975.1 Alphaproteobacteria bacterium
GTCAATTGGTCTGAACATGCTGTTCGTGCGACAACCGCCGATAACCTGACCATCAGCGTTGGTGATGATGCCATGGTCAGGGCATCAAATGATGCCAATTACCGCACCCGTGGTTCAGGCATGTCGGTCTTTGCCGATCAATCCATCGCGGTTGGTGTAGGCTTGCTGAAAACAGGGCAGGTGACCAAAGCCAGAATTGGTGATGGCGTCACTTTGACCAATACAGAATCCGCTGGAGACGTCACTGTATTGGCCAGCACATCTGAAAACCAAGGCACGGATGGTGATGGCAATAGTTTCCGATCCTATGCTTCATCTGAGGGCATCGCAGGTGCTGGCGGGGGTGAATTGGGTGTCGCGGGCGCGCTTAGTCTTGTGGTTTCAACCGACACCCAAGAAGCGGTTGTTGGCGAAGGCGCCAGCATTACCGCCCCTGGTGATATTACTGTTAAATCAACCGCCACCAATAAGATTGTGAACCGCGCATGGGCGATTGCCATCGCATCGGATTACACCTGTAGTGACCCGGGCAATTGTGGTGGTCAGGGCGGCGATAAAACCGCTGTCGGTGCATCGATCGCGGTGAATGTTGTGGTTGATAATAACAAAGCCGAAGTGGGTGAAAACGCATCGATTGATGCCGGTGACAACGCGACGGTCTTGGCTGAAGACCTGTCAAGCGCGGCAGGTGACTTCACCCTTGATCCCGAAGATAACTCCACCACCACCCAAGATTATATCACCAATAATTACACATCCGTTTTACAGGATTCATCCTATTACGCCGAAGCCATCGCGGGTGGTGTTGCCCAAGGGGGTAATGCAGGAACAGGGTCATTGGCGGTGACGGTTTCTGTCGGCAGCACCAAAGCCATTATCGGTGAGGGCGTTACTATTGATGCTGATGATATTACCGTCAAAGCCTATAATGAATCTGACGCCAAGCATTTGGTTGGCGCGGTGGCGATCTCTACCGATAAAAAAGCGGTTGGCGCATCCATCAGTGGGGTTTATCTGCGTGAAGACGTGATGACAATTGTCGGTGATGACGGCAGCGCAGATGATAACGCCACAACACGTCTTATCGCCAATACAGGTGATGTTGATATCGATGCCGAAGCCGATCAAGAGTCCATGACCTTTATGGCGGCTGGCGGTGTTTCAGGCAATGATCTGGCGTTGGCAGGGGCGTTTGGCTTTAATGTTCTCGATAGTGATGTCGAAGCCCGTATCATCGAAGATGCTGTTATTCAGGCAACCCAAGGCAATATTGGGCTTGATGCCACCCATAGCGCGGATATTCGGAATTTTGCCTTAGCCGTATCAGGTTCAGGCGGCGGGAATTCGGTTGGTGGGTCATTGGCGCTGAACCTGTTCTTAACCGATAAGAAAGCCATCGCTGGCAGCAGCGCAACCGGCAATAACATCAGCATGAACGCGGGCGGGTCTGTCAATGTTGGGGTCGATGCAAGGCAAGAGATCACCAATGGGGTGATTTCAGCCTCTGTTTCAACGTCAAATAATGCCATCTCAGGCGCGCTTTCAGCCAATATCATCAAAGGCGATAGTTACGCCCTTGTCCATGAAGGCGCTGATATTAATGACAACACCACCATCAACAGCGCCAGCAGCACCCAGGCGGTTAGCGTGACGGTTTCTGATAACACCACCATCCTTGACCTGACGGGCACGCTGGCGGCATCATCCAGCACCTCGGTTGGCATCGCCTTGGCAGGTAATGTCATGTGGAAAGATGTCAAAGCATCGGTCGATAGCATCGTTAATGCTGATGATAATGTCATGGTCACAGCCGATACCGTTCAGAACCTGACCGCAACCACGGTTGGGATTGCGGCATCAACGGGCGGGTTCTCAGGCGCAGGGTCTGTTTCATTCGGGCTGATCAAATCAACCACCTATGCCGATGTTGGCTCGAACGCCGTGATCACCACCGATGGCTCAGTTGGGGTGCACGCCGGCGATGATACCGATATCTTTATGCTTGAACCTGCTGCGAGTTTCTCAAGCGGGGGCACAGCATTGGCAGGGGCTGTCGGGGCGGCTGTCTTTGTTGGCACCACCAAAGCACGGATTTTGGATAACGCCACAGTCACCGCCCATGGCCATGAAACCATGCAGGTTGAAATTGACAGCACCTATACATCATCACCATTGCTGAGCGGTATTTTTGGCGGCGGTGATAATGAAACCCGTGAGGCTTTGTCTGATTTCAATGACGACTTTACCTTTGAAAATATCAAAGACTTGTTCTTAACCGAAACCCGCAATACCGAAACCAAAAGCGGCGTTTCAGTCTCTGCTGTATCTGACCAGGATGTGATTTCCATCGCGGCATCAGGGGCGGTGTCTTCTGATAGCGCGATTGCCATTTCACTTTCCGCAGGTGTTGGGATCAACACAACCGAGGCCAGCATTGGAAATGGCGCAACCATCAACAACGATATCTCCACCGCCAATGCCAACCAAGATGTCACCGTCCGTGCCATTTCAGATACCTATTGGGTTGATCTGTCTGCCGCCCTGGGTGTTGGCACAGGCTCTGCCGGGGTCGGCGTTGGTGCTGATGTCGTGGTGCAGGTTAAAAATACTGATGCCTTCATTGGTCAAGGCGCGGTCGTTAAAGCCAAACAGAATGTAGCGGTTGAGGCGAAAGCCCGCGATAAGATCATCAATTCAGCCGCCACAATTGGTGTTGGGTCAACCGCAGGTGTCGCCGGTACGGCATCGGTTGCGGTGATCGTCAATGATACAGAAGCCCGCATTGATGGTGATGTTCAAGCCGAAGATAATGTTACGGTTGCCGGTAAAGGCACGTCCGAATTGATCCAAATCGCTGGCGCGGTTGGCGGCGGCGGCACAGCAGGCATCGGGGCATCATTTGGTGTTGCGGTTGTCAAAGGCACAACTAAAGCCATCATTGGCAATACCGCCCAAGTGGATGCGAAAGGCACAACAGCGGTGACCGCAGATAGCACTGAAAATTCAGTCGCGGCGGTGTTGGCTGGCGGTGTTGGCGGTACCGTTGGCGTATCAGTGGCAGCAGGGATTAAAGTGCATGACTCCACCACCACGGCGCAAATTCTAGGCGGGGTCAACCAGCGGTTTGATAACAGCAGTTATGACGAACAAGATGTCTTGGTGCGCGCCACCAATAGTGTCACCACCATTGATGTCACGGGCGGTATCGGTGGCGGCGGTACCGTTGGCGTTGGTGTATCCCTCAATGCCTTGGTTGTGCATAACAAAGCCCAGGCCTCAATCGAAGGCGTGGTCAGTGCTGAGCGCGATATTTCTGTCGAAGCCGATTCAGCCAAATCCACCAAGAACTTTACCCTAGCGGGGGCGGCAGGCGGGACTGTTTCTGTCGCAGGTAACGTCGCGGTGATCATGGTCGGCGCGCAGGCGGATGAAGAAACCGACAGCCAAATGACAGGTGATGGTGACAGCAACCTTGCCCAAGAATCCGACAGCCGGAATAATTCTCTGATCATCTCAGATATCATTAGCGACAACGCCTCCGATGGTGACTATGACCGGACAGGTGATGACTTCACCGAAGTTGCCTCAACAATTGATAGCAAGCAATCTGAAACCAATGTTGCTTCAAGGTTTGAGAACCAAGACAACACGTCATCGTTGAACCAAACCAAAGCCTTTATCGCTTCTAGCGCGACGGTCAACGCAGGGCGTGACCTGACCGTTGAAGCCGAAGACACTACCGAAACCATCTTTACCGCCGGTGCCGTTGGCGGGGCTGGTATTGTTGGGGTTGGCGTGACAGTTGGTGTTGTTCTGGTGAATAACACGGCCCAAGCCTATATCGGTGATGGCGCAACCGTGAACGCTTCTCGCAATACACTCATCCGTGCCCGCACCAGCGAGTCGGTTAATTCAGGCGCGATCTCTGCAGGCGGTGCAGGGATTGCATCTGTCCAAGGTGTTGTGATGGCGCAGGTCACCACGTCAAAGACGCATGCCTTTGTCGGTGATAACGCCAGCGTCAACCAATCCGACAACGCATCTACGGAACAAACGGTTGCTGT
>WTHX01000005.1:21946-23850 GCA_011522975.1 Alphaproteobacteria bacterium
GGTCTTTCGGTGGCGGCCGTGACCAATGAAGACATGAACTTTGCACCGGTTGGTCTTGGCTTTGGTGCTGTTGGCGTGGCGGGAACAGTGGCGGTGACAACATCGTCATCAACCACCGAAGCCTTGGTGGGGACAGGCACCACCATCAATGAAAACAATTCAGGCGCTGCAAGCGACCAAGATGTTCGCCTGCTGGCAGCGTCGAATACATTACTGAACAATATTTCGAGCGGCATCAGTGCAGGCGCAGCTGCGGTCAGCCTTGATGCAGATACCCAAGTCTTTGCCAAAACAGTGCGCGCCCGCATGTTGGGTGATGCCTATGCCACCCGTGATGTTTCGGTCAATGCCAAAACAGATGACCTAATCTTGCAGACCATGTTGAGCGTTGCGGTTGGTGGTAACGGCACAGGCGGTATTGTCGGCGTATCGGTGGTCAATAACACCATCACTGCAGAAATTGGCGATAACACCACGGTTGAAGCCGGGGATGATATTACCGTTGCCACCGATGGCGATATTCACATGATCCAAACCGCGGGTAACGTTGCTGGTGGTGCTGGCGGCGGTATCGGTGCATCGCTTGGGGTGTTGGTGGCAAAATCAACCAATACCGCAAGGATTGGAACAGGCGCTAATGTCACTGCCCGTGATGATTTGCTGGTGCAGGCTGAAAGCGACACGCAATTGAACCAGAATATTATCGGTTTCTCTGGTGGCATGGGCTTGGCTTTGACAGGGTCGGTTGGGATTAATGTTCTGAAGACAACCACTGTTGCAGAAATTGGTGATGATACCCAGATCAACCAGATCGCAGGCTATAGTGATGGCACGACCCAAAGCGTTAGCGTAATTGCCAATGATAATGTCACCACTCAAGGCGCGGCTGGGGCGGCGGCCATTGGTGGGGCAGCAGGGATTGGTCTTGGTCTTGTCGCCACCGTCACCCGCAATACGGTGCAGGCTAAAATCGGCGATGGTGTTGTTCTGACCGCCAATGATGATGTCACGGTGGATGCCAATAGCCGCAAAGATATTTCGAACCAAGGGATTGCCTTTGGTGGTGGTGTTGGTCTTGGTGCGGCGGGGTCTGTTGCTTTGACGCTGATCGGCGGCGGTATGTCCGATAACGCTTCCGACACGCTGACCAATGACAATGGCAATATGCTGGCTGATGCGGAAGCCAATACATCAAAAGATCGCGGCGAATATGAAAGCGACAATGACTCCGCCAATGCCATGAGCAACACCCGCGCCTATACCGAAGATGATGATGCGGAAGCCAATCAATTGGCCATGAACCAGACGTCAGGCCTGCAGTCAGATGTTGAAGGCACGGATGGCGACAGCACGCTGGCGTCAATCGGCAGTAATGTCACCATGATCGCAGGTGGTGACGTCACGGTTGAAGCCACTGAAACATTAGAATTGTCACAGATCTCTGGTGGGGCGGCTATCGGCGCGGTGGGTGTTGGTGGTTTTGTTGCGGTGGCCGATTACGCCGGCTCGGTGACAGCCCGGATTGGCAATAACACCAGCATTGATAACACCACTGGCGTGACGGTTGATGCGACCATTGAGAGCGGCGATGGCATCAGCATTGATTTGCCGAATGATGACACTGTCGGTGTTGAAGGTGTTCATTCGGTCGTGGTGGGGGCATCTGTAGGGCTTGTTGGACTGGCGGCGTCTATCGCGCAAGTCAATTTAGAAGAAAATGCCCGTGCTGAAATCGGGGATAATGTCACCATCAATACCGCTGGCAACTCAGCCGATATCACCGTGTCTTCAGACCGTGATATTGATGCTGAAGTTCTGGTGGCGGCAGTCGCTGGCGGGATCGCGGCGGCTGGTATTTCCGTTGTTGATATCAACACATCAGGGGATTCCCTTGCGGTGGTTGG
>WTHX01000048.1 GCA_011522975.1 Alphaproteobacteria bacterium
GTTCAAGCCATTGCGCCCATTCTAGATTTTCGATTTGAGTATTGATGCCAACAGCACGCAATTGGGCGGCGATAATCTCACCACCACGGCGGGCATAAGGAGGCGGCGGCAATTTCAACGACAGGGTCAAGTTTTCAACCCCCGCTTCAGCCAATAAAGCCCGCGATTGGTCAGGGTCATATCCCGATTGCGCGGTTAAATCGACATAATCAGGGTGATGCGGCGCAAAATGCGTGCCAATCGGCGTGCCATAGCCAAACATAGCGCCATCGATAATGGCTTGCCGGTCAATGGCATGGGCAATGGCTTTGCGAATACGCCGATCCGCCAGTTTTGGGGATTTGTTATTGGTGGAAAGAATAGTTTCACCTTCCGAAGACCCGACAATCACCCGAAAGCGAGGGTCTGCTTCAAATTGCGGCAAGGTTTCTGGCGCAGGATAGCCCGGAAACGCATCAATATCGCCAGCCATCATCGCAGCAAATGCCGCGGTGGGATCAGCGATAAATTTAAAACTGGCTTTGTCCAATTGCACTGGCTTGCCCCAATAATCAGGGTTTTTGACCAATTCGACCCGATCGCCTTGCACCCATTTAGAAAATTGAAAAGGCCCTGTGCCAATAGGGGCGGTCTTGGCCATTTCAACGCTTTCAGGCGCCAAGATCACGGCATCCCCCCAAGCCAGATTGGTGATAAACCCGCCATCAGGGGCATCAAGGGTGATCCGCACTTCCATTGGGCTGATCACATCAACGGCGGTAATGCCTGTAAACAAGCGCTTTTGGGCATTGGTGGAGCCATCACCCCGAGCGCGATCCAATGAGAATTTTACATCATCGGCGGTAAAGGCGCTGCCATCATGGAAGGTCACGCCTTTATTCAGGGTAAAAGTATACACCCGCCCATCGTCAGAAATATCCCAAGATTTCGCCAAGGCAGGGGCGATTGATCCATCCGCCTGATAGCGGGTCAGCCCTTCAAAGACATTGGCGTAAACAACTTCATCAATGGCCGCCGCCGCCCCGCCTGTGGGGTCTAGATTTGGCGGCTCCAACTGCATGCCGATGGTGATTGAGGTTTCGGCTTGAGCCGTGCTGGTCATTACTACCATTGAAACGGCAGCAATACCTTTAAGAATCATGCCCTTTAACGATAAGCGGTTAGCCCCTTGGTGCATATATGTCATAACGCCCTCATATGGCGGTAAAGAATAGATGTCGGGGTTGTGGCGGATTTAGCCTATTTTGACAAGCAAAAAACGCTTGAACCCCACAGTTTTGTTAAAGTTTAGACTGATTATAAAATTCTGTTTAGAGGCGCGTAATCGCCAATGGTGCTTCTGGCCAAGTTGATTTCACCTTCGCTAGCCGTAGAATGCCAATGGAATGATACAGGTTAAATGATAATGGCTATAGATATGGGCTCTTGTTATGGGCTCTTGTTATGGGCCATTGATATGAGCCGTCATCATGTCCAGACATCCTCCCCCAAATCTTCATTACACCAAGAAAGGAACCCCCATGGGGATTTTAACATCGCTGATGACCAATATTTTCACTTCGGCTGTCATGCCCAAAAAAATTGCCCCCAATAACACGCCACATAGCGCCGTCACATCCGCCGCCAGCACCGCCGTTGGCGGTGAATTGAATGTCTCGAATTTGATTGAACAATTGTCAGGCAGTGGGCTTATTTATGACCCAGAAGGTCAGCCGTTAACCATCACGATCACGTCTTTGCCAAGCCATGGTGCGTTCAAGCAGGTTAGCGTTACGAACAGTGTTCAGACCGATCAAAATGGCGATCCTGTTTTAGATGCAAACGGTAATTTTATTGATGTGACCACTGTCACCTATAGTGATGTGCAATTGACGCCATTTACGACGGATAACATTCCTCAAAACATCGTCTATATCCATGATGGCGGAGATTCCACCTCAGACTCGATTGATGTTTCCCATAGCGATGGGGTCAATACAAGCACCAATACGCTGACGATCACGATCGATCAGCCTGCACCAGCACCATTCTTCACTGCGCCTTCCGCGACGTTTGATAATCCTTCTCCGGATGATCAGAATACGCTTACTGCATCTGGTGCCACTGAAGGTCAATTGATCCAAGGGGGTGACGATGCTGACACGATCACGGTATCTGACCATGGTGATGTTGTTATCGGCGGTTATGGTGAAGATACCATTACTT
>WTHX01000110.1 GCA_011522975.1 Alphaproteobacteria bacterium
GAGTTGACGCAGGGCATAGGAAAACGGACTGCCCCCGGGCACCACTTTTTCCTACGATACCAACGTCAACCCATTGTTATCCCGAGCTTTTCGGTGTGTAACTGTGTGGGTGGTTTTGATGGAAGACAGAAAGCATTTTTTGTTCCTGAACGTAGGTCATTTTTTAGACCACTTCTTCCTTCTTATTTTTGCTACAGCAGCAGCATTATCCCTAGCAAGTGAATGGCAATTATCGTACGGGGAACTCATTCCATATTCCACTGCAGGGTTTATAGCCTTTGGATTGTTTTCTCTGCCATCTGGGTGGTTGGCAGATAGGTGGAGCAGAGAGGGTATGATGTTTGTATTTTTCTTAGGCATCGGACTTTCATCCATAGGCACGTCAACGGCTCAAACTCCTATCGAAATGGCTTTGTGGCTTTTTGCGATTGGAATGTTCGCTTCAATTTATCACCCAGTTGGCCTGGCTATGATTGCTAAAGGCGGTAAAAAAATGGGCTTGGACATTGCTGTAAATGGTGTCTGGGGAAATATGGGGGTTGGCTTTGCTGCCTTTATTACTGGACTGATGATTGACCAGACAGGTTGGCGTTCTGCTTTTTGGTTACCTGGGGCACTTTCTATTTCATTAGGGATTTTGTACTTCATTCATCAAAAAAACAAAATTCTTGTGAAATTCAGAACGCTAAAAAAAGAAAAACTGTCTCATGAAAAAAAGGATACATCAGAGGAGGCGGTCAATTTAAGGCGTCTTATTATCAAAATATCAATGGTCATATTTTTTACCACTGCTGTATCTAGTGTCATTTTTCAGGGCACTACATTTGCTCTACCAAAGATTTTTGAAGAAAGGCTAAATGGGATAGCCGCATCTGCTTCTTTGATTGGTTCTCTTGCCTTATTTGTTTTTGCCGTAGCTTCATTTGCTCAAATCATTGTTGGTAAAATGCTTGATAAGATTGGTCCAAAGAGAGTGTTTCTAGTCGTCTCAGCAATCCAATTGCTTTTCTTTTCACTCTTTGTTGGAAAGTATGATTTCGCTGCTTTATTTATTGCTCTATTTTTCATGTTGGGGGCATTTGGGCAAATTCCAATTAACGACTATATGATTGGAAGGATGGCAAAATCAGAATTTCGAGCTTCCATCTATGGTGTTCGTTATGTCATTAGTTTTGCGGTATGGGCTGTTGTTGTTCCTCTCATATCATTTATTCATTTGAATTATGGATTTGATTATCTTTTCTTTATTCTAGCTTTTTGTGCTCTATGCATTTTAGTGGCTGTATCGACGCTTCCGAAAAGGCTGCCTAATCCCGACAAGGCATAATTGAAGAGCCAATAATCCTCTCCATCCACTCCCACTTTCTATCAACCTTATACCCCTCACCATAAACTTGCCCAACACCAGCCGTACTCCAGCCTCCAATTTGGTCAATCATGTCTGATGGGCATTGGACTGCTCTCAGGCGGTCTCTAAGAGAATGTCTAAAGGAGTGGATGACGCATCCCTCAGATACTCTTTGCTTAAGCCACTTGTTGATGGCGGCTGATGCTGAGTTGGCATTAGTGGAAGAGGTGGTGTTGTATCTAGGGAAGGCGAAGATGTGGTGCGGATTAGTTTTTATCCTCTGTGCTGCCCACAGGGATGCACCTACCAGTGGTATCTGCCTCTGACTGCCTTTGGTCTTTAATCTTCTCCAGGGATGGGGCATGAGGTTTATATAGGGGATGTCTTCATCAAGGATGATGTCATCGATATGAAGCCCAGCTGCTTCAGACAATCTCATACCAGTATCTGAGATAAGAGCGACCAACCATCTAGCCTCATCATCTTCGTCTCTACAGTCTTGCTGTATCTGTCTGATATTCTCTATGGGTATAGGCTTACGCTTCTTACTATCATCAAGGTCAGGCAAGTAAACTCTAGAGAAAGCGTTCTTGCAGTCTAGACCATGTTCTTGAATACACAGGTTGATGATAGAGCGTATGGTTGAGAAGTTCCTCTTTACAGAGTTAGTCGTTAATCCCTTCTTCAACAGATAGTCTCTATAAGATGCAGCATCAGAGGAAGCATATTCATCCACTGGCCTATCGCCTAAGACATCTATAACAGACTGCACATTCCTCTTTGCTCCTCTATGAAAGACTTTATCCTTATTACTCCCTTTGAGCCTTAGATACAGCTCCAGAGCCTCTG
>WTHX01000113.1 GCA_011522975.1 Alphaproteobacteria bacterium
TCAATCTTTTCAATATCCAGAATGACCCTGAAATGGCTAAAAATATGCTCCACCTGTTGGTTGAGTTTTTGGCCGTTCTGATGCGCGGATTTAAATTGCCCTGCGGGGCTGTCAGGGGTGATGGGATAATCGCTGATTTGCCGAGACCCATCGGCCCAAGCGCTGCCCGGGAAGACATCAAGCCCCCCCAGCATCCCCCCACCCGTTCCACTTTGATCAGGGCGGCGTTCGACAATGATCTGGCCTTTGCCATCGGTGATGATCAATGCTGTGCCCCGGCGATCAGGCCGCTTTTTTTTCGGCAATTTTCGGGGCAGAACCGCCGCCGCTTCACCGGTGGTGGCGCAGGTCGGCTGCAACGGGCAAATCAAACAAGACGGCAGGGTTAGATTGACCTCTGTTTTAGCGCTGTCTTTTTTTGGGGCCCCTGTTTTTCGTGATGCGGTGCAAATTGATGATCCTAAATCCATCATGGCTTGGGCAAAATCACCGGCGCGTTTATGGGGGGTTAACCCTGTCATGACGGCGTAAATTTCAGGCTTTACTTTCGGCAAGGGTGTTTGCAAATCGGCCCATCGTGCCACCACCCGCTCAATATTGCCGTCCACCACCACCGCAGGCTGACCAAATGCAATGGCAGCAATAGCAGCGGCGGTATAGCCGCCAATCCCCGGCAGTTTCAGCAATTCATCTTCAGTTTCAGGAAAGATCCCGTCATGGTCATTGGCAATAATCTGGGCGGTGAGATGCAGATTACGAGCCCGGGCATAATACCCAAGCCCGGCCCAAGCCGCCATCACATCATCGCGGGGGGCGGCGGCTAAATCTGTGACTTTGGGCCAGCGAGCCGTAAAAGCCGCGAAATAGGATTTCACCGTCGGCACTGTTGTTTGCTGCAACATAATTTCCGACAGCCAAACATGATAAGGGTCAGGGCGAAGACCTTTTTTATAACCATCCGGCGGCATCCGCCACGGCAGATCACGGTGATGGACATCATACCAATCCAGCAAGGCTTGTTGGGCGGCCTTATAACGATCGTTTTCTTTTTCTAAAACTTTTGACATGACCTGATTTGAATATAATGACGTCTCTTGCCTCAGGGCTTGATTTGGCCTCATAATCCGAAAAGACAAGAATTGTTCTTGCTGAAGATTTGATACCATATCCCGATGATGCAAAAAGACCCTAAAACGCCAACACAAAAACGTAAAGGCAAGACCAGACGGCTCAATCAATTGACCGCCGGCTTATTAGGACCTGTGTTGCGGGCGCGGGGGATCACCATCCACCGTATCATTACCGAATGGCCACATATCGCGGGCGATGCCGCGGCATGGAGCGAGCCTCAAAACATCAAATTCCCACAGAACCAGCAGGATGAAGGCAGTTTGACCATCACCGTCCGATCTGGGCGAGGGCCTGAAATTCAGATGCTGGAGGAGGAGATCATCAGACGGTGCAATCAGGTCTTTGGCTACCGTGCGCTTGCCCGAATCGTGATCAGCCAAACCGCAGGCACGCCTCTCGGCGCCCAAACACCCGCGCCGCAACCCACCCCAAGCACCATCAAACCTGATGCGGATACGGCAAAAGCCTTTGATGATGCCCGCCAAAAAATCGCACCTCAGACCTCACCTGAATTGCGCCAAGCCCTTGATACGCTTGGAAAGTCGCTGTCTGGCGAGACCGACGAAAAATAATCTGAAAGAAAAATTTACGGTTTTTACGCTGGCTCTTTTATTTTTGCCACAAAGACGTTGTGTAATTCGATTTACACCTTGTCACCACAACATTATGATATGGCACATAATGTTATGACAGTGACGTCTAACTACAGGATATTGTGATATGTCTTCTTATTCTCTCCGCCGCCGTGATGTTCTTATCGGTGGTTCAGCAGCGGCTTTATTAGGGCTTTCAGGGCTTGGTCTTGGTGCATCGTCCGCATTCGCCGCCAGCGACCTTGAAACTGCATTGGCCCCCCGCACCATCGGCAACCCTGATGCGCCAATCCGCATGGCAGAATATTTTTCTTTATCCTGTTCGCATTGCGCGAATTTCCATAACGGCACATTTAAAGACCTCAAAAAGGATTGGATTGATACCGGTAAAATCCTCTTTGAATATCGTGACTTTCCTTTGCAAGGCCCTGCGATTTACGCCCATGCTTTGGCGCGCTCTGTGCCTGTTGCTGCTTATGATGGCATGCTGGATATTCTGTTTAAACAACAGACAAAATGGACAACAGCCCCTGACCCTGTAACGGAACTGGCTAAAATTGCGCGGATTGCTGGCATTGGTAATGATGCGTTTGTCGCCATCATCCAAAACCGCCCTTTACTGGAAGGCATTGTCGCCATCGCCCAAGAGGGCTACAGCACCTATGAGATCAATTCAACACCAAGTTTTGTCATCAACAATAAAACCGTGATCCGAGGTGATCGGGGTTATGACACATTTTTGGCTGAGTTAAATAAACTGGCCGCCTAAGGGTAAGTCTTTGATTTTCACGAATTTAAAAATGACAGGCTTTAAGTCCTTTGCTGAACCTGAACATATCAGCATTGATGACGGCATGACTGGCATTGTCGGGCCTAATGGTTGCGGCAAATCAAATATCGTGGAAGCCTTGCGCTGGTTGATGGGTGAAAGCTCCGCCAAATCCATGCGTGGCGGTGAATTGGAAGATATTATCTTTGCCGGCAGCGCGAGCCGGCCCTCACGCAATTTCGCTGAAGTCACCCTGACGCTGGATAACACCGAAAAAAAAGGCAGCGCGGCTCAATTTGCTGATGATGACCTTGAAATCACCCGCCGGATCGAACGTGGCAAAGGCTCAAGTTTTAAAATCAATGGCAAAGCTGTGCGCGCCAGAGACGTGCAATTGCTGTTTGCTGATATGGCGACTGGATCACGGTCAAGCGGGATTGTCAGCCAAGGTAAAGTCGGGGCGTTGATCAATGCCAAACCTGTCGAACGCCGCAACCTACTAGAAGAAGCGGCTAATATCCGTGGCTTGCATCAACGCCGCCATGAGGCTGAATTACGGCTTAATACCGCGGAAACAAATCTTGAACGGCTTGATGATATTTTGATCCAACTTGATGATCAAAAAGCGTCTCTCGTGAAACAAGCCCGCCAGGCCAGCCGATATCGGTCAATCGCTGATCGCATCCGCAAAGCAGATGCTCATTTGATGCTGGCACGGTTTACCGCCGCCATGGGCAAATTGGATGAAACCGAAACCCAATTGCGTGAAGCCGAACGCCTGACCGCGGCCGCCGCCGAAGATGCCGCCGCCAAAGCCCGCCAACGCAACACAATGGCCGAAGCATTGCCGCCCTTAAGGCAGGCTGATGCTGAAAAAGCCGCGCAATTGCAACGCCTTAATCTGGAACGCAACGCCCTTGCTGAAGAAGAAGAACGGCTGGAACGGGCGATCGAAGATGCCCAGTCACGCCGCCAGCAAATCGAAACCGATACCCAGCGTGAAAACCAATTGCTGAAAGATGCTGAACAAGCCTTGGCCACCCTTAGCCAAGAAAGCCAAGAGATCGATGCCAGCGATGCGGAAGATGACCCTAAAATTGAAGCCGCTGCCGCAACATTAACCGCCGCCAGAGATGCCGCTAATCAAGCCGAGCAAGCCTTGGCCGATGCTAGCGCCAAAAGCCGTGCGGCCGAACGTGAAGTCGAAGCCGCAACCCGCCGTGTCGATGACATCCAATCACGCTATCAGCAAGCCGAACAGGCTTTGGCTGGCCTTGATCTGGATGGGCTGACCAAAACAGCGGAAGACATGGCAAAAATCCGGCAACAGGCGGAACAACATGTTGAAACCTGCCGCCAAAAAGCCGCTGAGACTGCAGCAGCCCTTGAAAGCGCACAATCTGCTGCTGATGCGAAATCTGCCTTAGCCGCTGAAAAACAAGCCGAATTGACACGCATCAAGGCTGAAAAAGAAGCCTTGGATGCGATTTTATCACCGCAAGGTGAAGCCGCCTCACCTGTATCAGGGGCGATCACTATTGATCATGGGTATGAACCTGCCCTTGCTGCTGCTTTGGGGGATGCTTTGGCCGCGCCATTGGGCAAAACAGCGGATACAGCCTTCTGGCAAACTGGTGCTGATCTTACCACCCTTTCAGCACCAAAGGGCATGACCCCGCTTTCTGATCATTTAAAAGCCCCCGAGGCTTTATCCGCCGCCCTGTCGGGGATTGGTGTTGCTGAAACCGCCGATTTGGCTGAAAAAGCCCAAGCCGACCTTGCCCCAGGCCAAGCCATCACCACTAAAGATGGTGGGTTGTGGCGTTGGGATGGCTATGTTCAGCCGCTTGGGGCTGAAACATCGGCGGCACAACGGCTGAAACAAGAGGCCCGCCTGCGGCAATTGATCAAGGATTTTGAAGCCAGCGCAGATGATGCTGAAACCAGCCAGCACGATGCCGCCGCCGCGCAATCGCAACTGCAAGACGCCAAAAACGCAGCCCATGATTTGCGCCAAGAAGAACGGCAAGCGGAAAATGAACTTTTGCAAGCCCTCCGCCATGATGAAAGCGCCAGCAATGCTTTGGACCTTGCTCAAAAGCGCCATCAGGAATTGGCCGCCAGCCTGAATGATCTGAAAACCGCATTAACCGAAGCGGAAAAAGAACGTGATGATTTGGCGGACCCTGCGGCTTTATTAAACGATGCTGAAAAATTAAGCATTGACGCCGAAGAATACCGTCAAAAATTGGCTGAAGCCATGGGGAGTGAGCGGTCTATTCGCACCGCCCGTGAACAACGGCAATCCCGCCGTGATGCGATCACCCGCGAATTATCAATCTGGGCAGACCGCCAAAAAGGTGCCCATCAGCGGATTGATGAATTGGCCAGTCGAAAAGCGCAAATTGATCATGATGCTGAACGTCTGGCGGGGCAACCTGTTGTTATTGCTGAAAAACGCCAGGGCCTTGGGGATGCGATCGAAAAGGCAGAGGCCGAATGCCGTGAAGCAACCGATGCCCTGACCGCAGCTGAAACCAAACTCAACTTGGCGGATAATGCACAGCGCGATGCTGACCAATCCTTAAGCCAGCAACGCGAAGGTTTTATCCGATGCGAATCACAGCGCGATCTAGCCCGCCAAGAACAAGACAGCATCACCGCCCGCATCCGTGAACGGCTAAACGCCAGCCCCGATGCCCTGCGTGATTTGGCTGAATTAAAACCTGAAGACACGATTGAATGTGATGATGAAACCATCACCGTACTGGAAGGCCGGTATGACCGCCTGATCCGTGAACGTGAAAATATTGGCCCTGTCAATTTGCGCGCTGAAGCCGAAATGCAAGAGGTCGAAGACCGTATCAATGGCATTAATGTTGAGCGCGAGGACTTGAACGCGGCGATTGCCAAATTACGTTCTGCCATCAATCAGTTGAACCGTGAAGGCCGTGAACGGCTTTTGAAAAGTTTTGCTGAAGTGAATAAGTATTTTGAAACCTTGTTCAAATCACTATTCAATGGCGGTAGTGCTGAATTGACTTTGACCGAAGCGGATGACCCGCTTGATGCGGGGCTTGAGATTCTGGCCAGCCCACCGGGCAAAAAACTGCAATCCTTGTCGTTATTATCAGGCGGGGAGCAGGCTTTGACCGCGCTGGCCTTGATCTTTGCTGTGTTTTTAACCAACCCATCACCGATCTGTATTCTCGATGAGGTGGACGCCCCGCTTGATGATACAAATGTCGCCCGATTCTGTGATATGCTGGGTCAAATCGCTGAAGAAACAGGCACGCGCTTTATTGTTGTCACTCATCACCGCCTCACCATGGCCAAAATGGATCGTCTTTATGGGGTGACGATGGAACAAAAAGGCGTCAGCCGTGTGGTGTCAGTTGACCTGCAAACCGCTGAAAGATTTAAAGAATCTGCTTAAACCAAGCCATCCACAACAATGGCCTGTCGCCTTATGGGACACTATGCCCCACCTTTGGCCACCGATAGACCCGAACAACACTTGACATATGGTGGCCTGAACCCTAATTTGGCGCTGTTTTCAGGTGTTCTGAAAGCACCACCGACCATGGTTTTCATATCACATATGAAACCTAGTGAATATGAGGGGTAACATCACAATTTCTCAGCAACGACAGCACGATACTGACGCTGAACGCTCTGGACAGGATGATCACAATAAACCGTCTTCATCGCAAACGCCCAATTCACTAAACGCGCTCAAGCAAAAAATCGAGAAAGCTGAACAAGCACGAGAAATGGCAAAAGAAGGCGGACAGAAACGTTCGCATCTTCCTGCTGAGATGATGGCCATGGTTGGACGCATCGCCACTGAAATGGTGGCAGGTATTGCGGTTGGGGGCTTTCTGGGCTGGATGCTGGACAGTTGGCTAGGCACATCGCCTTTATTGATGATTGTGCTGTTCTTTTTTGGGGCTGGCGCTGGCATGTTAAACATATGGCGTATGGCTTCTGGCCATGGGCTGAAAATTGGGTATTTTGACCGTCAAGATCAGAACGACGATGTTGATGGCGATGAACAAGACAGGACGCGTGACTAATGCATTCTCCAGTTGAACAATTTACCATCAAGACTTTGATGCATATTGAACTGTTTGGATATGACGTTTCATTTTCAAACTCTGCATTATTTATGATGCTTACCGTGATTTTGAGTGTCGCTTACCTGACCTTTGCCATGCGCAACCGTGCCATGGTGCCAGGTCGCCTACAGGCGTCTGCTGAAATGCTATATGAATTTGTTTCAGAAATGGTACGCAGCAATGTTGGCAGCGAAGGTCGCCCGTACTTCCCGTTCATCTTCACCCTGTTTATCTTCCTATTATTCGGGAATATGCTGGGGTTGATCCCATATTCATACACATTCACAAGCCAGATCGTTGTGACCTTTGTTCTTGCGGCTTTCATCTTTGTCGGCGTGACGCTGGTTGCCTTGATTAAACATGGCATGCATTTCTTCTCATTCTTTGTGCCGCCTGGTGCGCCAAAGGTGTTGATCCCATTCCTCATTATTATTGAGGTTATTTCTTATTTCGTCCGTCCGGTCAGCCTGTCTGTTCGTCTGTTTGCCAATATGTTGGCTGGTCACACTATGTTGAAAGTGTTTGCTGGTTTGGCAGTCATGATCACTGGCGCTGGCGGTGTTGCTGTTGCAGGGTCAATCCTGCCATTTCTTGCTCTCATCGGCCTGACTGGCCTTGAGGTGCTTGTTGCTGGTCTGCAAGCCTATGTGTTTACAATTTTGACCTGCATGTATTTGAACGACGCGTTGCATCTACACTAGGGGTGACGTAAAACTAATCCGCCGAAAGGCGGTCAATGATCCAACATTAAATCTAGGAAGGATATGGATTATGGAAGCTGAAGCTGCAAAACTGATTGGTGCT
>WTHX01000149.1:0-3817 GCA_011522975.1 Alphaproteobacteria bacterium
TCTTTGGCCGCACGGAAAACCACTTTCATCAAGAGGGCATATTCATTGCAATTTTAATTTGAATATTTGATATAGGCGATGATGCGGTTATTTAAACCAGCAAATGGCGTGAGACAGCCACGAATAGTGATTGCTTGGGGGCTGATTTCCGCATAGGTTGCCCCCATGGATTGCCGCGCATAAATCACTTTTGAGATTCGAAGGCGTCATTCATAACGGTCTTCTGCGCTCAGGGATAAAGCAATGCCATTGTTCAAATATGCCACCAAGATTAAACTGGCTTGGGTTTTGGTTTTTATTTGCCCTGCATTTTTTTCATCCAATATGATCGTGGCGCGCGGTATTTCTGGACATTTCCCGCCTATATCATTGGCGTTCTTGCGCTGGCTTTTGGTCGGCATGGTCATCATGGTTGCGCTTAAGACGTTACGGCAATTAAACCTGCAATTGATCCGGCAAGAAATACGCTCCATCTTATTTTTGGCTTCATTGGGGATGGGGTTATGTGGTGGGCCTGTCTATTTGGCAGGTGAATTGACCACCGCAACCAATATCGGCCTGATTTACAGTAGCGCCCCGTTATTGATGGCGGTGATGGCCTTTTTCGTTTTCAAAGAAAGCCTCAATCTCAATCAATCTTTGGGGCTGTTTTTGGGGCTGATTGGTGTTTTGATCATCTTGATCAAGGCTGATTTTAACCTCTTGATGCGCCTGCAATTTAACTTAGGCGACCTTTGGATTGTTTTGGCGACCTGCAGTTTTTCGATTTACTCGCTGGGCATCAAACATCTCAAATCCCAATTGTCACAGGTTCAGCGTTTTGGCGCTATGGCCCTAGGCGGGGCATTATGGCATTTGCCCTTTGTTGCCATGGAGATCATCACCCGCGGCCCTTGGCCTGAATTGACCCCCACCATCGCAACAGCATTGGTTGTGGTTGTGTTTTTTGCCTCCATCGGGGCTTATCTCAGTTACGGGTTTATCGTCGTGCATTTGGGCACAGCCATAGCCGGCACCACGCTTTATTTGTCGCCTATTTATGCCGCTGTTCTGGCGGCAATTTTGCTGCAAGAAGCGATCATGCCTTATCATTTGATTGGCGGGGCATTGATCTTACCAAGCCTTTGGCTGGTGTCATCGGCGCGGCGATAATATCGCTTAAGGGTAAACCCTGGCAGATGGAATAATTATCAAAGCATTGTTCCTTGGGCTAAGGGGTATGAAATGACTATTTTATTGCGGCTCAAGCACGCGCCATTCTTCTTCCACCAGATCTCGATAATTTTGGTTATACCCCGCAGGGTTACTGGATAAGGTTTGGATGGTTGAATAAATAACAGAGGCGTTATTACCATTCATATCTTTCAGATAACCAACATAATCGTGGATGAACAAATTGACAGTCTCGCCGTCTTTGTTGACCATTTCATACCCTGTAAAATCATCACTATTTGAATAAGATGTTTCATGATAAAGCCCTGTTTGATAGGTGCTTCCCCCGGTCGAAAAGTCGATCAGGTTGCTGTAGGTAAAGGAATCTGAAGCATCATCAAAATAGGATAGGTTTTCAACATCTACCGTCCCGTTTACGGTGATTTCTCTTTTCTGGTAATCAGCGATAACGGTTTGATCAATGCTCCAAACACCACTCCCGCCATTGGCTTCATTAGCGGAATAAACCACGCGGAATTGGCCTGTGTTTGATTGTGATGCGTTAAATAGGTCATCAATGTCAGAGGTTTTGAAATATTCAAAATCTTCCCCATCGATTTTCAATTGATTTAATTGATCCGATGAATCAGTAACCTGGCGTGGTGTTTGCGCATCCGATGATTGGATGAAATTATCACAAAGGTCTGATCCACAGGTGAATACAAAAGTAGCATTTCTGACCTCTGAGGCCAGCCCATTGGCTTCTGCTTGCAGGTTTACCGTCGCGGACCCATTGAGCCATGCTGGGCTGTTTTCGCCCACTTCCCAGAAATATTGCACCTCACCATTAACAGTGTTGTTGCGGAAGGTAAGCCATGCTGGAAGCGACGATGAAATATCCGTGATGGTATGGCTTTCGGCATCAGTGACGCTGAGCAGATATCCTGAACTGCTGACATTCTGGCTTTCAATTGTTTCAGTCGAAATAATAGGCCGATCATCAACACCGGAAATATTGATCGTCAAGTTTTGGCTGCTGCTTGCCGTGCCATCGGTAACATTTACTGTAATCTGTTCAGAAACATTGGCACTGGCGGCATTGATAAGATTGTCAGCAGGCAGGAATCGATAAGCGCCCGTTGTCTCATTATAGTACAACTGACCATAACTGGTCTGTTTGACATGCGTAAAGCCGCCTGAGTTTGCAACCGATGATCCATCAATCGTGAAGACAATATTATCCCCGCGGTCCCTGTCTGACCCGCTGAAACTGCTGTTCGTAACACTGAATCTTTCATCGGCAATAGTGTCCGCAAAACTGATGCCCGTGATGGCATCTAATTCAGGCGTGTCATTCACGCCTGTAACATTCACCTGCAAGGTTTGGCCTGCTAATAATGATCCATCGCTTACAGTCAGGTTGAAACTATCACCAACCGTACCGCTTGATAGGGCTTCGATAGCACTGTCATTGGGAATATATGTATAATCCCCCGTGCTGGCTTCGATGTATAACGTGCCGTAATCCCCAGCCCGTGAATGGGTATAACCTGATTGGGATGTATCCTCAGATGCTTCTTCAAGCGCATAGGTCAGGCTTTGTCCACTGTCACGGTCTGCGCCATCAAGGCTGGCTGTGGTGGTGCTAAAACTGTCATCAGCGTTTGTATCCGTAAGAGTGATCGTGGCAATGCTTGCCAAAGTTGGTATGTCATTAACACCTTCCACTGTCGCGGTTAGGGTTTGAGTTACGGTGGCACTGCCATCTGTGACCGATAGCGTAAAGGTATCGGTTTCAGTCCCTGTCAGACTATTGACCGTGCTGTCATCCGGCACATAGGTGTAAGCCCCACTTGTTGCGTTCAAATAGAGCCGCCCAAAATCGCCTTCTAATGAGTGGGTATAGTCACTTAATGATGTGTCTGATGACCCTGAATTAATCCCATAACTTAAAGTCTGGCCGCCATCACGATCAGAGGCGGATATAGACGCTGCTGTGGTAGCGGAAAAAGTATCATTGGCGTTGGTGTCAGTTATGGTCAGCCCTGCTAAACTGGCCATAGTGGGGGTGTCATTGACGCCAACTACTGATGCTGTGACGGTTTCACTTACGCTTGAAGTGCCATCACTCACCGTTAAGGTGAAGTCTTCTGAAACCGAAGAAGACGTTTTTTCTATCGCGCTGTCATTAGGGACATAAGCATAAGCGCCGGTGGTTTCATCCAAATAAAGCGTGCCATACGTTCCTGTTTTAGCGTGGCTACTGGAACATGTTTGACCACCGCAAGCAAATGTGATGGATGTGTTCACAACACCATCGGTCAGACCATACGTCAGGCTGGCATCCGTATCAGCATCACTGGCATCAAGCGCAGCGGTGGCGGTACTGAAACTGTCATCATTTGCCGTATCCGTAAAACTAAATCCACTGGCGGCATTTAAAATTGGCGTGTCATTGGCGCCTGTCACATTTGCTGTCAACGTCTGGGTGGCGGATGCCGTGCCATCGGTCACCGTGATGGTAAATTCATCACTGGCATTGGTGCTTGATAAACCTTCAATGGCGGCGTCATCTGGGGCATAGCGATAGTCACCATTATTGCTGTTCAAATAAAGCGTGCCGTAATCACCTGCGAGCGCATGGGTATAGCCATCAACACTATCA
>WTHX01000149.1:3917-7407 GCA_011522975.1 Alphaproteobacteria bacterium
GATAATCACCATTGCTGCTGTTCAAATAAAGCGTGCCGTAATCACCTGCTACGGCATGGGTATAGCCATCAACACTTGTGTCAGCGGAAGCACCATCAGCGCCATAACTGAGGCTGGCGCCTGAGTCACGGTCGCTGCCTGAAAGGCTGGCATTGGCCGTGCTAAAGCTATCATCAGCATTGGTGTCGGTGAAACTAATCCCGGATAAGGCCGCTAATTCAGGCGTGTCATTAGCGCCTTTGACTTCAACGGTCAGGGTCTGTCGCGCATAATCCGATCCATCACGAACGTTCAACGTGAAGTCTTCCGTTACAGTGGTGCTTGTGCCTTCGATGGCGCTGTCATCGGGCACATAGGTATAGGCCCCTGTTTCACTATTGAGGTGAAGCGTGCCGTAATCACCCGCCAAAGACCGGTCATAACCTTCCAAAGAAGATGACGTATTGGCATCCGTCAAACTATAGGTGAGTGCCGTATCATCACGGTCACTGGCATCAAGATTTGCAGTGGTGGTGCTGAAACTGTCATCACTGGCGGTATCTTCAATCAAAACACTGGTGAGGGCAGATAAAACTGGTGTGTCATTCACGCCCGTGACCACAATGGTCAGGGTTTCTTGGGCATTGTCACGACCATCATCAACGGTGAGTGTGAAACTTTCAGACGTGTCTGATTTTAAGTTTTCAATCGCGCTGTCATCGGGCACGAATGCATAAGCCCCTGTCGATTTATTGATAAAAAGTTTGCCGAAAGACCCATCGGTCGAATGGGTAAAGCCATTGCGAGAGGTGTCGGCCTGCATATCGTTAATGCTGTATTCAATGCTGTCCCCATCCGCATCATTGCCATCAGCATTGGCGGAATTGGTTGAGAAACTGTCATCATCATCTGTATCTTCAAAATTGATATTGTTGAGAGCCGTCAGTGTTGGGGCTGTATTTGACGGAGTGCTGCTGCCGCCATCATCAGATTCTGTTTCATCACGGCTGGATTTCTGTTCTTCTTCTTTTTTCTCGTCGTCTAGTTTTTCCACCGCATTATCAACATCATCTTCCACATTATCTCGGGTATCCGGTTCTGAAGTGGCTGGGTTATCTTCTTCTTTTTTATCGTCAATTAAATTGGTGGAAACATCGGCCATGGTTTCCGTTAACGCTGTTTTATCTTCTTCTTTTTGATCATCAATCAAACCAAAGGACCGCAAGACAATCAGGTCAAATTTTGACGGCTCTTTTGTTTTCACTTCGGTTTGCTGGGCAGGGGCATCTTCGATTTTTTCTGTACCATCTGGCGCTAAATTTTCCCCCTCATCATTCGCGGCCAATTGAATAGGGGTTTCTTCGCTTGGAATGTCTCCAGTTTTAGGTTCACCATTGGCATCAGTTTCAACTTCGGCTTCAGGTTCAGTTGGCGTGTTGGTTTCAGTTTGAGTTTCGGTTTCAGCAGACTCTTGAGTTGTTTCTTCAGCAGGATCACCGTCTTCGGTGGATGACGGTTCATCTGCCGGTTGGTCGTCTTCGGTGGTTTCTTGCTGGTCGTTTGCCTCCTCTTTTTGGTCGTCTTCTTTTTCTTCAGGGGCGGTTTCGATACTGTCGATCACCGCATCAATATCTTCTGGGTCAAAACGCGTAGGCGGCGAAAATTGACCACCAGCACTCATGGCAACGCCAAACCCTGGACGCGTCAAAGATGATTGACAGCCTGCCGCTGTGCTGGTGCCGCCGCCACATCCTGCAGAGATAGACGTCATATCAATCAAACCAGAAAGCAAAACAATGGTGCTTTGTTCTGGCCCAACCGTACCAATTACTTCTGTCCCACGGATTGAAATCACCGCATTACCGGCGGTAACTTTCATGTTCTCAGGTTTTTTCTTGGCAATTCGCCCTGAAATAAACCGAAACACGCCTTTTTTGATATTGGCGCTAACCGTGCCTGTCTGGCTGGCCGGATCATAGATAAACTCATCGACAACAATGGCGCTATCCGCACCCATAGAAAATGTTGTTTCATCCATTAATAAAATTTGGATACGGCTATTTTCAGCCGTCCGAATTTCATCGTTCAGGAAAATCTGATCCCCTGTTGCGATGACTTCAAATTGGCCAGTTTCACCCCGCCGTTCAGTTTGGCCAGCCGATGCCGCCAACACCCCTACTAAGATTCGATCTTGGGCATAAGTCACCGATGCGGCAAACCAAACAGGGATGGCCAAGGCTGTTAAGATCAGTGCATGCATCACAATGGAGAAAAGATTGTTTGGCATTTAAAAACTGGCCTCTACACCGACAGAAAATTCAGCACCATCGCGCCGATAATTCGGAATATTTGATTCCGTATCGCTCACCGACAGGTTTATATAAGGGACATGGGAGATGCCGTAAATATCAACAACATCTAAATATCGAAAATTAAGCGCCAATTCGTTGATCGTTGTCTTTTGACGTTCAGAAGAAATAAACGTATCGGCGATATCATAACGTGTCCATTGGCGCGATAAAGATGCGTTGATTGAGACATAATCATTGGCGGCGTAACCCACGAGTTCAGTTTTTTCAAATTGGAAATCATTAACCCTGTCTTGGGCGTTATTAATTCCGCCACTAAGCCCCAGTTTAACAAAACCAAATCCTGTTGAACGGGTCATATCTGTCCGCAAGGTGAAAGAGCGGTTGGATTTACCATCGTTATTGGCCACGCCTGCAAAGGGAAAATAAATATTTCGGACCGCAGAAAAAGTAGCATTAACAGATGCAATATTAGCAAAGGGTTTTGTAATGCCCGCAAAGACGCCTAAAGATTTGTTAAAATCTTGTTTTCCCACATCTGTGTAAGAACCAAACGCCCCGATATTCATGCGGTATTCATCTGCCCGCAACAATGAGATATTAACCGATAAACTTTCAACATCGGAACGTGCGGGGTCATGGGTATCCCGGCCAGAAAAGCTAATACCTGCGCTGACTTGAGTGGGGGTTTGATAGTCAAGTTCTTCGGCAATCGATAAATAGGTGCGATAGCCATAAAATTGGTCTGACTTATCTTTGGTGGTGTTTTCAAGCGGCAGATTGAGTAGAAGAATTTCATCATCCTTTGACCGGCCAAAGGCATTTTCGGTTTGACCGGCGTAAAACGAATATCCGCCGCTGATAACGGTTGTATCCAATCCTGCTTCGATTTGTTCGGCCAAGCCTAGAGCGCGCTGGCGGGTTTGCTCCGGCGTTTGTTCATCTTCAATCAGATCATCAAGGATACGTTTGGCGCTAATGAATTTCCCCAATTGAATTTGGATATCAGCCAATAAAACCCGTGCTATGGTGGATTCGGGATCAATAAACAACACCCGTTCGAGGGTGGCTTCCGCGCCCTCAAGGTTTCCTTCAGTGATTTGCGCCTGCATGACCTGAAAGTTTAATTCCAGATCAGCAGGATTTTGAAATAATTTTGCCATCAATTGCGCCAATGATGGGCCTTGGCCATTGACGTTTTG
>WTHX01000134.1:0-10804 GCA_011522975.1 Alphaproteobacteria bacterium
ATTCATCATAGGGCAAGTAATGCGGCGTGCCATAAACTGTCGCTGATGATGAAAAAATAATTTGCTGGCAACCTGATGCGTCCATAGCCTTCAGCAAATGAAGCGTGCCGGTGATATTATTGTCATAATAGATCAACGGTTGTTCTTCAGATTGCCCTACCGCTTTCAGTCCAGCAAAATGGATCACCGCATCGGGGCGGAAATCTTGAAAAATTTGATGAATACTGGCTTGATCGCCAATCGAAGCCTCAACCGTATTAAAGATTTTATTGGTCAGGCGTTCAACACGATCAAGCGCAATCGGCGAAGCATTGGCAAAATTATCAACCACCATTACCTCATGATCGGCTGATAATAATTCCACAAGCGTATGAGAGCCGATATACCCTGCCCCACCTGTCACTAAAACGCGCATCACCAATCCATCATCAATTTTTCTTATTATTTTAAAACAACAGCCTCAACAGACCTAGTGATAAAATCGGGAATAGCATCAAAATGATGACCCTGATCAAATCACTCATAACAAAGGGGATGACCCCTTTGAAACTTTCTGAGAGCGGCACATCTTTGGCCAAAGCGTTGATAACAAAAAGATTAAGCCCTACAGGCGGGGTGATCAATCCCACCTCCACAACAATCAAAACCAAAACCCCAAACCAAAGCGCTGCTTCTTCGGGCGGCAGGCCAAAATCAAGGGTTTGGAAAACTGGAAAGAACACAGGGATGGTCAGAATAATCATCGACAGGCTGTCCATCACACAGCCCAGAATAAGATAAACCAACAGCATAATGGTTAAGATCAACCAAGGGTTAAGCCCTAATTCAGTGACCAAACCTGCCGCTTCAAAAGGCAATCGTGTCAGGGCAAGGAAACCATTAAAGACAGCAGCCCCTAGTAAGATCATGAAAATCATCGCGGTGGAGACGGCTGTTTCCAGCAAGGCATCTTCAAAGGATTTGCGATCAAGCCCGCCGTTTAGCCATGCCACTAAGCCAGTCGCCCCAGCGCCAATGGCGGCGGCTTCTGTAGGGGTAAACCAGCCCGCATAAATACCGCCAATCACGGTCAAGAATATCGCCGCAACAGGCCATATTTCTGCCAAAGCCTTGCGGCGTTCGGCCCATGAAGCACGGGGGCTACGGGTTTCATTTTCACCGCCCAAGCGCACCATGATCGACACAGTGATCATATAGCCCAAGACCGCCAAAAACCCAGGAACAAAGGCGACAACAAATAACTTGGCGATATTCTGTTCGGTCAGGATCGCATAAATCACCAAGACCACCGATGGCGGGATCAACACACCCAGCGTGCCGCCAGCCGCTAAGACAGCGGTGGAAAGACGATCAGAATACCCATATTTCCGTAATTCAGGCAAAGCCACCTGCCCCATGGTGGCGGCTGTCGCCAGGGAAGACCCGCAAATCGCCCCGAACCCACCACAAGCCGCGATCGACGATAAAGCCACCCCGCCACGGCGGTGCCCCACCATTTTATTAGCGGCTTGGAATAATGCTTTTGACAACCCACCACGGCTGGCGAATTGCCCCATCAGCAAAAACAATGGCACAACGCTAAGGGAATAACTGGAAAAACTGGAATAACTTAAGGTTTTCATTTGGGCAAAAATCGGCATCCAATTGCCCATCACCATAAATTGCCCAACAGCCCCAACCACAAACATCGACACCATGATTGGCACACGCAATAAGATCAGCACCAGCATGACAGGAAAGGCAACAAGCCCAAGTTCAAGTGAGGTCATGTGAACCTCCCTTGCACTCCCCCATTGGATTACCAAAGATCGATTGAGCCAAAGTGAGGCCTGCACTGATCACCCAAAGATAGGCCCCGGGCAATGCCGCCAGATAGCCCCACCAAACCGGCATCATCAAAATAAAGGACATCTCACCGTATTGAAACTTATCCCAAAACCCCAAGGTGAGTTGCCGCGCAATAAACACCGCCATCGCAAGAATCAAGATCTGGCTGATCACTGCGATTATACGGTTGAGGGCTTTCGGGAAATGTCGGGCAAGAACATCCACCGCCACGTGACCATTGCTGATTTGCGCCCAAGGTAAAATCCAAAAAATCACAAAGGCTGAGGCAAATTCAACCAGTTCAAAATCTCCAGGGATCGGCCCCAGCCCATAGGCGTTGATGCCGCGTCCAATCACCGAAAGGATGGTCATCACCACCATCAATAACAAAACCGCCCCACCGATCAGGGCAAAGGCTCTGGCGGTGGCGGCGGTGATTTTATTGAAATATGTCACGATAAGGCGTTACTTTTCAGTCGTCACTTTTCAAGTGTTATTTGGCTTTGGCAATTTCAGCCCTTGCTTTCGCCACAAGCGCAGCACCATCAATGCCTTTGGCATCCATTTCTGCCACCCATTTGGCGATCACAGGTTGAGCGGCATCAATCCATTTGGCTTTTTGCGCATCATCCAGCACGACGACTTCATTACCGGCATCGCGGGCAATTTTAATCCCGACAATATCGGCACGATCCATGGCTTGCCCCGCCATTCGTGCCATTTTTTCACCGGAATGCTTGTCGATAATTGCCTTCAGATCATCAGGCAGGCTTTCATAACGAGACTTGTTCATGATAAACCCAAAGGTCGCGGTATAAAGACCCGGGGAAGACGCAAACCCTGTATGACCATCGGTCAATTCAGACATTTTCAAAATGACTGAAACTTCATAAGGGATGACCGCGCCATCAATCACGCCTTTAGAGAGGGATTCAGGCACTGCCGGCACCGGCATACCAATGGCGGTTGCACCCAATTCTTTCAGCATCATGGTGGTGACCCGGGTTGGTCCGCGCAATTTCTTGCCCTCCAAATCAGCGATATTCCGTACGGCTTTTTCTTTGATATGGATAATCCCCGGGCCATGAATATGGAAAGCCAGTGGATGCACATCTTTAAAATCATTCTGGCCATTTTCTTCCATAAAGCGTTGGAAAGCGACAGAGCCTGTTTCAGCATCACCGGTCATGAACGGCAATTCAAAGGCCTCAGCGGTGGGGAACAAACCTGGGGTATAACCCAATACCGTCCAGATGATATCAACAACCCCATCCCGTGCCTGACCATAAAGTGATGGCGGCTTACCACCCAATTGCATGGACGGGTAATGCTCAACTTTAATGCGGCCGTTTGAGTCTTTTTCAACCGCCTCGATCCAAGGCTCAATCGCTTCGGCAGGGATGGTTGAAGTCAGGGGTAAAAACTGATGGAAACGTAAGGTCACTTCTGCGGCGTGTGAAAGCCCTGCGCTCACCGCCATAACAATGGCGATCACGCCTGAACCTAGAAAACGTTTTAGTGGAAAATTATTCATTACTCTCTCACTTTAAATAGAGCCTTAATTACGCGATAAAATTAAAGCAAATCACCCATTTTGAAAGTTATTATTTCAAAAATGATCAAATTTTCTGATATTCTGCCTTGGATTGATCATAATTTTCGTAAAATAGGCCTGTTCAATGACCACTGATCCCTTTTTAGACCAAATCAGAGACGGTGTTGCCGCGATTTGCAGCAATTTTCCAGGCAAGTATTGGCAAGAGTGTGACGCCAATAGAGCCTATCCCGAAGCCTTTGTCCAAGCCTTGACAGAATCAGGCTATCTAGCGGCGCTGATCCCTGAAGAATATGGTGGATCTGGCCTTAACCTGACGGCGGCGGCCACGATATTAGAAGAAATCCACCGCTCAGGCGGGAATGCGGCGGCTTGCCATGCCCAAATGTACACGATGGGCACAATCCTGCGCCACGGCAGTGATGCCCAAAAAGCCGAATATCTACCTAAAATCGCTGATGGCTCCTTGCGTTTGCAAGCCTTTGGTGTCACCGAACCCAGCAGTGGCACCGATACGTTATCATTGAAAACAACCGCCATCAAAGATGGTGATGATTATGTCATTAATGGCCAGAAAATTTGGACATCACGGGCGGAATATTCTGATCTGATGATCCTTTTGGCGCGTACAACGCCGCGCGATCAGGTGGAAAAACGCACCGATGGGTTGTCAGTATTTCTAGTGGATATGAAAAAGGCCAAAGGCAATGGCATGGAAATCCGCCCCATCCGCACCATGATCAACCATGCCACCACCGAAGTATTTTTTGATGATCTGCGTATCCCTGCCAACAGTTTGATCGGTGAAGAAGGCAAAGGCTTTCGCTATATCCTGACAGGGATGAATGCGGAACGGATTTTGATCGCCGCTGAATGTATTGGCGATGCGAAATGGTTTATCGATAAAGCCTCTGCCTATGCCAGTGACCGTGAAGTCTTTAAAAACCCCATTGGTAAAAACCAAGGCATCCAGTTTCCCATCGCCAAAGCCTATGCCCATATGCTGGCGGCGGAAGCGATCGTCTATCGGGCGGCGGCCACCTATGACAATGGCCAAGACCCTGGCGCGGAAGCCAATATCGCCAAAATGCTGGCCGCTGATGCGTCATGGGAAGCGGCGGAGGCATGCTTGCAAACCCATGGCGGCTTTGGTTTTGCCGAAGAATATGATGTGGAACGCAAATTCCGTGAAACTCGGCTGTATCAAATCGCGCCTATTTCAACCAATTTGATCTTGTCCTATATCGCCGAGCATGTGTTGAAAATGCCGCGTTCGTATTGATCAGGGCTTATTGATAAGGAAGTATTTGGGGCTTATTTTTCAGAAAACTCAGCCCTGATGGCATCACTATGTTCCCCCAGATCAGGGATGCGATCCGCCACCATAGGCTTGCCGTCAAACATCGCGCCGGGGGCGATCATCTTGACCTCACCTTGCGACGTCATCGTGGTGATATATTGGGTTTGGGGGTGGTTGATCAAATCATCCACGCTATTCAGGCGGCCATAGGCAATGCCAGCCTCGTTCAATTTTTTTGCCATGGCATCGCGGTCATCTTGACCAAAAACATCATGCATAATGGCGTTGAGCGCATCGCGGTTTTCCACCCTTCTTATATTGCTGGAGAATTGATCATCCGTCACCATATCAGGCCGCATCAACACCTCACAGGCCAGCCTCTGCCATTCGCGTTCATTCTGGATCGACAGCAGGATTAACCCGCCATCACCGCAAGGATAGACCCCATAAGGCGCGATTGTGGGGTGATGAAGCCCGGGGCGGCTGATGGTTTTACCGCCATAATGCCGCTGAACATAAGGCACGTTCATCCAATCGGCCAAGGCGCTAAATAATGACACTTCGATATGCCGCCCCTCACCTGTTTTATTGCGGCCAATCAAGGCTTGCAGGATGGCTTGAAACGCCGTCATTCCCGCCGCGATATCACAGATCGACACGCCAACACGGCCAGGTTCAGACGGCCCGCCCGTTAGTGACGCTAAGCCTGTTTCAGCTTGGATCAGCAAATCATAGGCTTTCATCTGGCTGTATTCACCGGAGCTGCCATAACCGCTGATGGAAACGGTGATCAGGCGGGGGTGCTTTTCCCGCAATTCAGCCATCGACAGGCCCAGACGGTCAATCGCCCCAGGCATCAGGTTTTGGATAAAGACATCCGCTTCAGCCAGCATAGCATGGACCAGCGCCAGATCATCCGCCGCTTTCAGATCAAGACAGATCGATTCCTTGCCGCGATTAAGCCATGTGAAATAAGAGCTAAAACCCTTGGCGTCAGCATCATAAAGGCGAGCGAAATCACCTTCGGGGCGTTCAATTTTAATCACCCGCGCGCCGCCATCGGCCATTTTTCCGGACGCGTAAGGCGCCGCCACCGCCTGTTCGATCGACACCACAGTCAGCCCGCTAAAATCAGTCATCGCTCAACCTTGTACAAAATCATCATTGAACGAACCTATCATGGCGTTTGATGACACGCATCTGTTTAAAACACCCTATCTGAAATAGATCTGCCATTGACAGCCCCTTGAAACAAATTAGGATGACGCAAAAGGGGGCGTTATGGTTGATATTCTTCAGTTTTGGTGTGATCGCAACGACAGGCTGCATTATTGGAAATTAATCGCGGCGGCGTGGTTAATCGCCATTCTTGGGGCGTTTCCAACCCTGTCGCTTACCTATGGCGGCACAGGACTGTGGCCATTTATTGTTTTGGCGGCATTCCCCGTCCTTGCCCATCTCTATGGTTTTTTGGCCAATCTTAAATACATCCGCAATTGGGATCAGCCGGGGCGTGTTGGCCCAGCATTGGTGGGCGTATCTTACCTTCTGGCGGTGGTGATCGGCCTGACCCAGATGGAAATTGTACTGGCCCTGACCCTGCCTATTTCTAGCGTGATTATGGCGACCCTGACATTTGGTGTGTTCTTCACAGGGTTTATGCCGCTTTTGGCGTTCTGGCTGGTGCATTTGCTGCTGACGCCTGAGGTGGATAGACGCGGCTATACCATCGCCATGACCCTGATGACCACATCATGGGTGATCGCCATGTTCACCGGCTATTTTTTGGGCAACGCCTAAGCGTTTAAACCTTGGCCTGAAGGCGGGATTGGTAATCTGGCAGTTTAAACGCCGCTACATCCCGCCATGCCTCTGCACCATAGCGCTCTGTAAGATCAGCCGGCAAAGCGATATCATCAAAACCCACCGCCATGGCATGACGGAACTGATCAGGCATGATATGGCCCATGGCACGCAGATGGCCGGTAAACCCTTCATCACGCAGTATTCTTGCCCATGAAAACCCGCGGCCATCGGCGAAATGGGCAAAATCAATCGCGATATGCGCAACCCCCTTAAAATGAGGGAGGATGGCATCAAGATCATCATCAGAAGTGATGATGAAGGCTTTGGATGCGTCATTGTTCAAAGACGACAGATCATCCACAGAAAGCAGGGGCAAATGCCCCCAGTCGTCGGTGATGTTTTCGCCGTTTTGGTTGATAATGTGATGGGTCATGCGCATCCCATATCCTCTAATGCTTTAGGTGATGACGTCTTTTTCAACGGTGGATAAAGCCGGGTTTTAAAGGGGGTAAGCCCCACCCGCCGGACATAGGCCAAGAAATCTTCTTTCGGGTGATGGCGGCCTGTTAAATAAACATCAATGATGCTTTCAATAGCGCTGAACAATTGGTCGGCCGGAAAGCCAGGGCCCAGTCGTTCACCCAGACTCGCGGCTTCGGTGCCATCCCCACCAAGGGTAATTTGGTAATTTTCAACACCCGCGCGATCCAGCCCCAAAATCCCGATATGCCCCACATGGTGATGCCCGCAGGCATTGATACAGCCCGAAATTTTGATCTTTAAAGGGCCGATATCATGTTCTGTTTTCAGGTTATCGAAACGCTGGGCTATCTCTTGGGCAATGGGGATTGAGCGCGCGGTTGCCAGCCCGCAATAATCCATCCCCGGGCAAGCGATAATGTCCGAGATTAACCCGATATTGGCTGTCGCCAATCCTGTTTTTTGTAAGCCGTCATAAACCGCGGGCAAATGCGCCTTAGGAATATGGGGCAGGATGATGTTTTGTTCATGGCTAACCCGCAATTCATCATAACCGAAACTTTCCGCCAGATCAGCCAGCGCCCGCATTTGATCGGCCGTGGCATCACCAGGCACCGCGCCATGGGATTTTAGCGATACGGAAACAATCACATGACGGTCATCGCGATGGGGATGGGTGTTGGTCGCAATCCAGTGGTCAAAACCAGCGTTAAAATCATGGTCAAAAACAGAAGGTATTGGCGGGGCAACGGCAAAGTCTGGCGGGGCGAAAGCCGAAGTGATCGCCGCCATTAAATCCGTTGGCACTGGCGGGGTGTGATGCCGTGCTTTTGCAAAATGACTTTCCACTTCATCACGGAAAGCATCAATCCCCATTTCATCCACCAAAATCTTAATCCGTGCTTTGTATTTATTATCGCGCCGGCCATGGCGGTTATAAACATGCAGGATTTGATCAATATAGGGCAGCAAATCACCAAGCGGCAGAAACTCACGAATGACACGGCCAACCCGAGGGCTGCGCCCCAACCCGCCGCCAATATATATTTTGACGCCGATTGTGCCTTCATCATCAGCCCGCAATTTCAGCCCAATATCATGAAAAGCCACCACCGCGCGATCATTGTCACTGCCTGTCACAGCGATTTTAAACTTTCGCGGCAAGAACGCGTATTCTGGATGCCCCATCGACCATTGCCTTAACAATTCAGCAATAATGCGTGGGTCTTGCACCTCCCCTGCCACAGCGCCAGCAAAATGGTCAGCCGTGACATTGCGGATGCAATTGCCTGACGTCTGGATGGCGTGCATCTCTACATCAGCAAGATCAGAAAGCGCATCTGCCACACGCGGCAGGTCAATCCAATTAAACTGAATATTCTGGCGGGTGGTGAAATGACCAAACCCGCGATCATAGGTTTCTGCAATATGCGCCAATTGCCGCATTTGGCGGCTGGTTAACGTGCCATAAGGGATCGCCACCCGCAGCATATAAGCGTGCAATTGCAGATAAAGCCCGTTTTGCAGGCGAAGCGGTTTAAATTCATCTTCTGTAATCACGCCATCAACCCGGCGTTTGACTTGGGCGCGGAACTCATCCACCCGCTGCCGAACAAAAGCCGCATCAAAATCATCATAGCGATACATGGCGTGATCCTCCTTTGGTATAGGTTTCCTTAATGCTGGGACCTTGAGCGCGGATCACCTCACGGATATGGGTGGGCCGCCATTGGCCAGATTGCCCTTCCACTGCGATCAAATACGCACCGATAACCTCATCAGGGCAGGTTTCAGAAAAGGCGAGAACATCATCAGCCTTACCCTGATCGTCAAAAACATCGGCATCCGCTAGATTTTTCTTCCAGCCTTTCTTGGACCAATAAACCACCGCCCCTGATGCAAAGTCATTGGCTGTAAGAACCTGTTTCATGACGCAACCTTTAAGTGCTGAGAATGGGCTTGTGGATAAGGCGGGGTAAATGGCGGGGTGATATAGCCGGTGACGTCATTGATTTGCACGCCCCTTTCCGCCCAATTAATATCGGCCCAATTAACACCGCGACCGCCATGAGCATCGGCCAAAACAACCACCCGATCCCCTTTTTCAAGATGGGTGATGGCTAATTTCGCCAAAGATTGTAACGCATGTGGTAAGGCTTCAACGCGGATAGACTCGCGGCGGGTCAATTCCAGAAGACTATGCCCTATTGTGCTGTCATGGATCACCAGATCAGCATCATGGATGATGTTAAAGGCCCCACGGGTCAACAGATCAGCATCATTAGATGCAATATGAACAATTGAGATGGCTTGGTTGGATACATTTTCCGATTGCCCATTGCCACGCTGGGCCTCCACCAGTAAGTGCTCCAACCCTTGGGTCAATTGCTGTTCCATATTTTCAGGTCTTTTGGCCATTATATTCGGGGCAATATCATGCAGGAACTGCGACCAGAATTGCCGCCGCACCCCGCCTTTGGGCAAGACTTCCACCTTGGGGCGAAAACTGCCCGCAACCTTAGCCACAATCCCCATGGCAGGATTGAGGATATGTTCAATCTTGGCTTTGATGTCGCGGGCAATCACAGGGCCCGTGCCTTCAGTGCCAATCGCCACCACCACAGGGTCGCGATCAACCAATGCAGGCGTGATAAAGCGAGACCGGCTTTGGTCATCAATCACCGCATAAAGAAGGCCCTGTTCATCAAAAATCGCCATGGCGTGATCACGGCGCGGGCCATCATCACCATCAATAAAGGCAAAAACAGCATTTTTGCTGTCATCTGCTGTCATCTGGCGGTGATGGATGGTGATCTTGCCTTGATCCGCCCATGTTTTTAAATCAGGCGCGATCTCATCAGGGCTGAAGACATGGATATCCGCCGTAGACTTCATCACCAGCCTAACTTTGTGAACGATATCCATACTGCCGCCAACAAACAGCAGTTTTCGGGATTTAACCGCAACAAATATGGGGAAATAATCCATCTTCGGCCTCATGTGTTAGGGGAATCACATCCCATCACAGGCATCATTAGGATTATTTTTTAAATCAAACAGGGAAAGGCTGAAGATTTATTGATATTTTTTAGGAATAAAACAGATTTTGAAAATATATTCTCAAAACCAAGGGGTGATCAGACCAATTCACCACCTTTATTGATGGGGATTATTCGCGGGTCTTCCAGTATTCTTCGCCGTAATCTTGAAAAATCTCATCCCCTTCTTTGATGTCTTTGGCGGCAGAGAATTTGACAAAGCGGTTGTCATCATCGATTTCCCATTCGGCATTGGCGTCACTGGAGTGGTTGTACATCATGCCATACCCCATGATGACCAGATAATCCGTTGCCACATCAGGGCTGGTGAAAAGATAATCATTGAGACGGTTTTCTTCGGCAAGATCATCATCATCAATCACCAGATAAGGGCAGCGTTCGATCACCTCACCCTTTTTAATATCCACCGCAGCAAAAACGCCTTGACCATGAATGGGAGAGTCCCCGACATAAATTTTCTGGATTTTTGATTTGGCCATTTTGAAGTCTGATATGATCTGTTAACTGATGATGCTGTTTTCCATGGATCGGCCCATGATGCAAGGAAATATTGAATATCAATCAGGTTGAATTGACGTTATTGTGACACCCCCTAGCCGCAAACGGCGGTCTAATAGAGGAGCAATAAATGTTGGCCATCATCATCGGTATCTTAGGCATGGTGATCTTTGCAGGGTCAATTCCCGCAACATCATTGGCATTAGAAGGCTTTTCAGCAGAGTTTTTCACCTTATTCAGGGCGTTTTTAGCAGGGCTAGGGGCGGCGATTGCGGTCGT
>WTHX01000134.1:10904-20572 GCA_011522975.1 Alphaproteobacteria bacterium
TTTTCACCTTATTCAGGGCGTTTTTAGCAGGGCTAGGGGCGGCGATTGCGGTCGTCATTATGAAATGCCCCCTACCCCGCCAGCATATCCCCCGTCTTATTTTTATCGCCTTATTGATCGCTTTTGCCTTTCCTGGCTTCATGGCCTTAAGCCTGCAAAACGTCAGCCCGGCCCATGGCGCGGTGGTTTTGGGGATCATCCCTATTTTTTCTTCTGTGATCTCGGTGATCATCACTGGCCAACGCCCCCCATTGGGGTTTTGGATCACCTCATTTTCCGCCAGTGTCATTGTCATGGGATTTGCCCTTCATGCCAGTGGAACAGGGCTTTCAAGCGGTGATATTTATATGTTGATTGGGGCGTTTTGTACCGCCCTTGGCTATAACCTGAGTGCGAAATTATCCAGCGAAATGCCATCATGGCAAGTGATCGCATGGGCGTTGACCCTGACCTTGCCGCTATCGGCCATCGGCAGTGTTATGACATGGCAAGGCCTACCTGTTGCTAGTGCCAGCACATCTTTGGGAATGATTTGGTCAGGCATGATCTATTCCGGCTTTGGCGCTATGTTGATCGGCTACCTTTTATGGAATATGGGGCTAAGCCTTGGCGGGGTGGCGCGGATTGGCCAATTGCAATATTTGCAGGTCTTTGTCACGCTGGCCATGGCCGCGGTTGTTAATCAAGACCCACTTCGCCTTGAAACCCTCCTGACCGCAACCTTGGTGACGGTGCTTGTCATTATCGCCATGCGGTTTAAGGCCAAATCCACGGTTTCTTCTTAATTAAGAAACACTAAAAATGGCCAACAAAAAAGGCCCACAAAAAAAGGAAGGGCATTGCTGCCCTTCCCCAAAATACTTGCCTAAGAAGACAGGGTTTACTGAGCCATCCAAGCGTTGAAACGTTCGGAGATTTCAGCACCGTTATCTGCCCACCAATCTGGATCGGCGATAACTGTACGGTCCTGTACGTCTTCACGGTTTGGCATATGCTTCAGGATGTAGTCACCTGTGTTGAACCATGGTTCACCAGCAGCGATGATCTTCAGCGCTGAATTACGCATTGGGCCGTAGTTGATGTACTTAGCCTGCTGTGCCTGTGCTTCTGTTGAAGACATGTGAGCAGCCAGTTTAAAGGCTTCTTCCTTGTTTGGAGCGCCCTTAACAACAACCAACCATTCTTCTTCCAGAACCTGACCGTCCCAAATGGTGACGAAAGGCTGACCGTCGTTCAATACGGCTGAACCGATACGGCCGTTGTATGCCAATGACATGACAACTTCACCTGATGAAACCAATTCAAGCGGCTTAGCACCTGATGACCAGAAAACAACATGGTCTTTGATGGTGTCGAGCTTAGCGAACGCGCGGTCGATACCTTCTTCTGTGTCCATGACGTCATATACTTCGTCAATAGCAACACCGTCAGCAACAAGTGCCATTTCGATCAATGCGTTACCCCAAGTGTGGATACCACGCTTGCCAGGGAACTTTTCAACGTCGAAGAAATCAGCAATTGTTGAAGGCTGCATGCCGAAGCTGGACTGATGCTTAGTCTTACCGTTTGAAGGGTAATCTTCTGTGCTGAAGAACGCGGCATATGACCACCAAATCTGAGGAACAACACATTTGTTTGGCAGTGGAACCATCAGATCATCTTCAAACGCAACGCCATCAGGTGTTGGCAGACGATATTCATCTGGAATTTCTTCAAACAGACCTTCGTCACAACCTGTGCGAGCCTGACCAGGAAGCACGTCAACGATGTCCCACTGGACATTGCCTGATTCAACCTGTGCGCGAATTTCACCAAGACCACCGTTATAGTTGATCCAGTTGATTTTCTCACCTGTCCAAGTTGGTTCGTAACCTTTTTGCTGAGAAGCGGTGTAAGCACCACCCCAAGAAACAACATTGACGTCAGCAATCGCTGAACCGGTCAATGATACTGACACAAGCGCTGCAGACGCCAGTGCAATTTTACTGGTAATGTTCAAGATCATTTCTCCCAATCTTTAACTAGTTAAACGGATTATTACATTCCGATACAAATAACTTCAGCAAGTGACGGCTTCGCTGTCAAGCATTTATGCAAAAAGTATTAGTAAAATTTAATAAACTGAAACGGATGTATCAGATGATTATTTCTGGCTTAATTGCCAATCATTCTCATCAATATCAAGACAGGCTTCCACAGCGGCGGTGGCGATCACACTGACTGTTCCGTTGTCCTGATCAACCACATTTTGCCCGCCAAAGACGACATTGACTTTGGCTTTACCCCGCGGCAAATCACCAGCCACCACATCAGCATCGACTTGATCTGGCTGTTGCACGCCAATAGTGACATTAACCTGCATATCAGCGTGGTCATAGCCAAGGGAGCGAAATAAAATGAGAGACGAGTGATGCAGCGCATCTTGAACAGCACGGCGGGCGGCTTTGGTGTAATCTTCACCATAAAGGTCATTTCCAGCCCCCATTTCCAAAATCATGCGTTTCATTCTGCCCCTCCATTATTTGCGCTAGCGGTTGCGCTGGGCTCAAGGTCAAAGGAAACAACAATCGCGGCATGGGCGATAATCGTCGCGCCTTGGCCATCAGGCTTGGGGATATCAAGCCCGCCTTGGGATGCGCTGACAGAGACTTGGCCGTATGGGAAAATGGCGGCAATGGCATCACGATCAACTTCATCAGGTTTTTGTGCCGCGATATCGACATCGATGATCATGGACTCTTTGGGAAAGCCAAAAGCATCTGCCATGCTAAGCGAGTTGTGCCATAAAGCGTTTTCCACCGCCCTTATGCCTGCTTTGGTGTAATCATGCTGGCGCAGGGATGATCCCATCCCCAATTCCATCGCCACTCGTTTTTTTGCCATGGTACTTTCCTTTCCAATTGACAGTTACTATAGGACAACTGAAAATTGGAACAAGATCGGAATTCATTATAAGCGTTCTTAAATCTGGTGCATCCTTATCGGAGAAACATATGTCACGTTTTGCCATTGATTTTGACCACCGCCCCAATGGGGTTGAGCCGCTGGAAACTGAGCCTGAGTTTAACCCCAGCACACATCTGGCGCTCGAAAAGCCCGGGGAGATTATCTCATTATCTGAATTCGGCTATGGCGATGAAGATATTGCCGCCTGTCCCTCTGATTTTGCCGCCACCGATATTTTCCGCATCCTCAGCCCTGAAGGCGCGGCTTGTCTTTATGAGATTTGCAAGCAACTCGAAGAATTTACCACCAGCAATCCCCGCATTCAGCGCAATATGCGAGGCGGGGTTTATCGGTCTAAATTCTTGCGTGATCTTTGCATGAGCCCTGATATCACTGCGTTTATTTCAGAAATTTGCGGCGTTGAATTATTGCCTCATACAATTCCTCATCAGATGGGGCATCTTAATTATGCCCCTACAACCGTGGGGGATAATGTCGATAAATGGCATGTCGATACCTTGCGCTATGACTATGTCATGTTTGTCACTGACCCGAAGAAAAATGAAGGCGGGGCGTTTCAATATTATCGCGGCACCAAACATGAAGTCGCAGCCCTGCATAAAGCTGGCAAACCGCTTGATCCTACCAAAATCATTAGCCCGAAAATGCCGGGCCCTGGCTATGCCATCATGCAGCAGGGCAATATGGTGGTGCATCAAGCCAAAGGCCTGACCGCGCCGGGGGAACGCATCACCATGGTTAATGGGTATATCCCGAAAGACCCGCATTTCCCTGACTTTACCCGCTATGATCAATTGCGTTTTGCTGACCCGGAAGATGTTGTGACGGCTGAATTTAGCCGCCATATCGCCATTATGGGGCAACGCATGCTGGATGATGTATTTGCCAAAGATGGGTTTTCATCCAATCGCTTTGGTTATGCGGATCGATTGGAAGATGTAGCCAAAGCCTTACAATCAGCCGCCGCCCAAATCAGAGATAGCGACAGCGACACGCTGGAACATTTCGGGGATTAAATCAGGCCATCTTTAAAAAAATTTGTACAAAACACCCAAAACCGTACAAATGATAACCACACCCGCCAATTGGGTTTTTAAGGCAACATTGACAATGCGGGAATTAAGCCGTTCTTCAAGATTAACAAAGCGGGCATCCATGCGTTCTTCAAGATTGACAAAGCGGGCATTCATGCGTTCTTCAAGATGCACCATATCTTTGCGCAGGCCAGAAATTTCTGCCTTAAGTCCAGTCTCAACTTTTTCAAGATCACTTCTTAAAAGTGTCAAATCACCTTTTAAAAGTTTTAAATCACCCTTTAAAAGTTTCAGGTCATCCTTTGTTGCCAGTCGATCATCAAGCAAATTGGCATAATGCTGGGCCAATGCCACGGCTTGGTCTTCGGGCATATTGGCTTTCGTCAAGTCTCGGACGAACTTATGGGTATCAAAGGCAAGGTTGCTCATCCAATAAAAATATGACCAGCCCTTTGCCCTGTAAACCTATCCGAAAGTATAGGTATCTTTAGAAGACAACCAAAAAAGGCAGAACCGAAGCCCTGCCCTTTTCGCCATTAAGGCAATTCCCACATCAACTTAGGATTACTTTAGATTATTCAATTAACCTAAGTTTTCACCGGGGAAGTATTTCCGCAAGCGCACATCAGCAGAACGAGCGTGACCTTCCATCCCCTCAAGGCGAGAGATCCGCGCCGCCGCCGCACCAACTTCACGGTTGGCTTCACGTGTCATTCGCTGGGTGGTGACAACTTTCATGAACTTATGAACAGACAGGCCACCTGTGTAATGCGCCGCACCTTTGGTCGGCAGAATATGGTTTGTGCCTGAACATTTATCGCCATAACTGACGGTGGTTTCCTCACCAACAAACAGCGAGCCATAGTTTTTCAGACGGTCGGTGAACCATTCATCATTGGCGGTTTGGACTTCCAAATGTTCGGCGGCATAGTCATCTGAAATTTGTGCCATTTCTTCATCCGTGTCACAGAGGATAATTTCCCCGTAATCACGCCATGCGGCGGTGGCGGCAACCCGTGCTGTTTCTGGCAGGGCTTCGATCAGACCAGGCATTAATGCCGTCACGTCATCGGCCAATTTTTGTGATGTGGTGAATAACCATGCTGGTGAGTCAGGCCCATGTTCAGCCTGTGAGACCAAATCTTCAGCCACCACTTGGGCATCCGCGGTTTCATCAGCGATAATGGCAATCTCTGTTGGACCGGCGAACATATCAATACCAACGCGGCCAAACAGCATGCGCTTGGCTTCTGCAACAAAGCGGTTGCCTGGACCCACCAAAATACGGGCAGGCTTATTGGTAAAGAGACCAAAGGCCATAGCGGCAATGCCCTGCACCCCGCCCAAAGACAGGATCGTATCTGCACCACAAAGGTTCATCGCATAAAGAATGGCAGGGTTTGGACCGTCATTACCACGTGGAGCAGAACACGCCACGATATTTTCAACGCCTGCAACTTTGGCGGTGGCAATCGACATAACCGCAGACGCGACATGGGCATAACGACCACCCGGGACATAACAGCCCGCGGTTTCAATCGGGATCAATTTCTGACCCGCCCAAAGACCTGGGGACAATTCTGTTTCAAAGGATGAAATAGAGGCTTTTTGCGCTTCAGCAAAAGTCCGGACACGATCAAGGGCAAACTGAATATCGTCTTTCAATTGTGGAGAGACTTTATCAGCAGCAGCAGCGATCTGTTCTTGAGAGACAATCGCCTCTCCTTCGTAGCCGTCCAATTCCTTGGCATAGGCCATCGCCGCGTCTTCGCCTTCACTTTCCAGACGTTCCAGCATTGCCCGCACAATGGCTTGGGTTTCATCTGTGCCAGTCAACGGGGTTTTATCCGCTTTCTTTAAATATGTAATCGCCATAAGACTCTCCTTACGAGGGGTTGGGAATCAGGCCTAGACCTGATGAGGTTGTTTTAAATTCAGTGCTTGGGAAAATTCATTATTGGGGTCGGGGATAATATCCCCTGTGGTTTCACCTGCCCAATTTTTAAGGACAGGGTTGAAAAAGGGATCAAGCCGTTCATGGCTGTCATAGCCCAAAGCATGGATGACCGCGCCGAGGGCAAATTCAGCCGCCCGCTTATTGCCATCGCGTGCTTTTAACATCATGCCAAGACCAAGGTCATTAAAGGCAGCAGCGAAAACGCCTTCAGCACCTGTTTTAACCGTGATGCGCTCCCCATAGGTTGCGGCAACCCCAGAACAAGCACGTCCTGTGCCTGCGATCATCAATGGGGCAATGGCAATACCTTGACGGATAAAGGCAATCGCTTCTTGGCGTTTTTCGGGCAAAGATGACGGATCAGCAAACAGCGCAAATCCACGCGCCCAATGACCAAGCGGCCCTGATAACGCTGGCGCACCACAACCATCAATCCCATGGGGATATTGCATTAAATCTGTCCCTGTCATGGCTTCCAATACGCCCAAAATACGCTGTTGAGCGGGGTGATTAAGGGCAGCATAATCTTCAAGAGGCGCTTTAAGCAATTGCGCCAATTTCACCATGCCAGCATGTTTACCGCTGCAATTGTTATGGGCTTTGGTGGGGTGGTCCATGCGCCGTGCTTGATCAATGCTAACGTCTTGGTTTAATGACCAATGCGCCCCACAAGTCAAAGTGTCATGGTCTAGCCCCATATCAGCAAGCATGGCATTAACCGCATCAACATGCAGGTCTTCTGCGTTATGGCTGGCGCAAATCAGAGCGGTCTGGTCTGGCGTCAGCATATCGCCCTTACCGGCGATCAGTTCTTCGACCAAAGCAATCGCTTGCAAGGGTTTCATGGCAGATCGCGGGAAAACAACACGGTTCACATCACCGCAATTCAAAATCACCCGACCGTCGGTATCAACCAAGGCAACATCGACATCATGGACGCTTTCCACCGCGTCATTACGGCGGATATGCACCTGAAATGGCATATCTTGGTGATGGGGAAAAGACAATCGGGGCATCATCATAATCAGCAGTTATGCACTCTATTTGTCGCAAGCAAAGGCGTCGTCAATTGCGCCAAGGATCAATAATGTTGCGGCGAAATCCAGATTGGTTTCAGGCCGCCCCAGATATGATTTTACAATTCTTTGCAAATCTTCAGGCCCTGTATTTTCGTCCAGGCAGAAGCGAGGCGCGGCATCATTGGTTTTCTGTGCGATCAAATCTGTTGTGGTGAAGGCATCAAAAGCACCTGTAATATAGACAATGCAAATGCTGTCATCGGTGGGATTTTGCGACGAGCAATAGAGGTTTAATTGATGGCCATTGATAAAATCAGCCCGCGCCATACCAGACATACCAAGCATCGCCACTACGCCAAGGCATGACGCCAACGCAATACGAATTCCATTAAGCATTTTCATCTTCATCATTCATCCTTTCTGCCCTGTCCTAAAAGCAAGGCATCGATATAGGCTTCAATTAAACAGATGTGTCTAAAATGATCTTGGGCGGGGCTTTGCCATTATGGATATCCATAAAGCCAGAACCGCCATCAGCCAGAGGCCTGATCTCAGCGAAATTCTTACCGCTGATTTGACCTGACGCCAATAAATCCAAAGCTTCAGCGAAGTCCGCGTCAGTATAGCAATATGTGCCTTTGAACGTGACTTCTTGTAAGGTCAGATAACGCGTATCCAACCCAGGTTCATTATCTTGTAAGCCGATATGAACAATCGTCCCCCCAGGGGCAATCAACGCCGTTGATGAGCGTCTTGTAACCCCTGTTCCCACGGCATCCATCACCATCATGACAGGCTTGTCATCAGGGCTTTGGTCAATGGGGTTATAGGTGCGGGCATCAACACAATCCGCCAGCATCTGCCGGCGCATGGCATTAACCTCAGCGATCCAAATATCCTGATAGCCTTTGGCAGAAAGCACCAAGGCAGATAACAGCCCAATGGCACCGCCGCCCAAAACAACCGCACGGTGATGCGGATCAGTGGCATAATCATTGGTCATCAACCGCACCGCATGGACACAGCAAGCCAGTGGTTCTGCCAAGGCCGCGTCTTCAAACTTGAGGCCATCCGGTATGGTAAAGAGATTGCATTCACGGATAGCGACCGCCTCGGCAAAACCGCCCGGCCGCCGCATCCCAATCATCTCACGTTCAGCACAAAGATGTGTAGCCCCACTGGAGCAGAAATGACATGTCCCACAAGTCATCAATGGATTGATGGCAACCCGCTTACCTTCATATTGCCCTGACCTTGCGATGCCCACCGCTTCATGCCCCAAGACCAATGGCGGCACACGGCGGTCATCATGGCCATGCCAAGCGTGCATGTCAGACCCACAGATCCCGCAGAACGAGAGATCAACAATGACCTCCCCGTCCCGAGGTTGGGGGGCGTCAACCACCCCATATTCGGTTTCCAGCGGTGCTGTAAAAATAAGCGCTTTCATCAAAACCCCTATTTATTGCCGTAGATATATTCAGGCAGCCACAGGGCAATTTCTGGGAATACGAAGATCAGAATAAGCCCAATCATCTGAATCACCATGAATTGCATCATGCCGTAATAGATGTCTTTCAGGTCCCATTCCGGCACAACACCTTTCAAGAAATAGGCCGAGAGCGCCACCGGCGGACTGAGCCATGCCGTTTGCAGATTTACCGCCACCAAAATCCCGAACCATGTCAGGTTAACATCAAGTTTCACCAAAACAGGGATCAAGATCGGCACGATAATCAGAACGATAGGCACCCATTCCAATGGCCAGCCCAACAAGAAGATCAATGCCATAACAATGATCAACACCATGGTAGGCGATAAATCCCAAGCCAAGAGGAATTCGGTCAACATGGTCGGTGTCCCCAAACGTGAGAACACAGCACCGAAGAAGTTAGACGCCGCCACAAGGAACAGGATCAAGACCGAAATTTCCAAGGTTTTGATCAAGGCTTCATAGAATTTGCCAACCGTCAATTTACGGTAAGCCAGCGTCAAGACCAAAGCACCAAATGCACCACAGCCCGCGCCTTCGGTCGGGGTTGCCCAACCAAACAAGATTGACCCCAAGGCAAAGGCCACCAATGCCGATGGCGGCACCAGACCCATAAAGAATTCATACCACAGGTCAGAGAAATAGAACCCAGCCGGTTTGTTATCCCTGATCCAGCGTGACCCATAGAACATCACCGCCATCCACATCAATGGAATGATCAGTGATGAGAATGGGAACAAGCCTTCGAGCGAGCCAGAGAATGCCATCACGATGAAGGTGAAGAACAATACAATCGATGCGATCACAAGCACCGATTCAAGCCAATAATATGGTGACGTCTTTGGCTGTTCTTCAGGCGGCAGAATTGGCCCCAATGATGGGTTAATCCAACACCGGATCAACGCATAACCTGCGTACATGGCCGCCAGCATAATCCCCGGAATAATCGCCGCTGAGAACAAATCGGTTACGGGCACTTCCAAAACAGGGCCCATCACCACCAGCATAATCGATGGCGGGATCAAAATCCCCAATGTTCCGCCAGCGGTGATTGTCCCCGCCGCAAGCCGCACATCATAGCCAGACTTGTTCATGGTTTTTGCGGCCATAATCCCCAAGATCGTGACCGAAGCCCCAACGATACCCGTGGCAGCAGCAAAGATGGTTGAAACAAACAAGACCGCCAGATAAAGCGCACC
>WTHX01000134.1:20672-23555 GCA_011522975.1 Alphaproteobacteria bacterium
GCCCTGAAAAATTCAGCAACACCTTGCAACAGCAACAAGAACACACCCACAGGCATAGCAGTACGAGCAGGCGCCAATGGCGCCATCAAGGCTGTATCCATTGACCGTTCCCAAGACACCCATGCTTTATAGGTGTATTCATAAGACACCCAGAAGAAGAACAGCATGGCAGGGAAATAAAACAGCAAATAAAGCGCGCCATCGACCATGGCTTGGGTGCGTGGCGACCAATTGCGGAACAAGAAGTCAGCCCTGATGTGGACGCCGCGCATCAACGCATAGCCAGCCCCCAGCATAAACATAGCGCCTGAGAACATCCGGCTTGTGTCATAGGCCCAATCGGTAGGTGCAATAAAGACTTTACGCGCCACAACTTCGTAAATCATGGCGGCGATTACCGGCACCAGCATCAGACAGGTCAGTTTACCGACCCAATTGTTTAAAATATCAATATTGCCCACAATCAGACGCATCAAAGGATGCATATCCTCAGGGGTATCCCCCGGATCGCCAGCACGTCGTTCTGCAATCAACTCATCAGAAATATCGAGTTCCATGCCATCTTCGTTCTGTGCCATGTTCCTTCTCCCTTATGCGCCAGACATGTGCTGGCAATTTTTATTTAGAAAATTCTCAAATAAAATAAAAGAAATGAAAGGGCCAACCCATGGCCAGCCCTTTCAGATATATGATTACTTTACGCTATCAGCGAAAGCCTTACCAAGTGAGGCGTTAGAGGCCTGAGCACCTGCCCAGAAAGGCACTGCGATTGCAGCAAAGTCTTTCTGTGACTGCCATACTTTTGCAAAGAATTCGTTTTCAGCAGCATTCTTTTCGAGTGATGCCTTAGCCGCATTCATATATGCAGGGAAGTAGTCAGCAGGGGTGTCATGCAAGATAACGCCGTGGTTGTCTGTCAGGTCCTTCAGCGCCTTACCGTTTTCATAGATACGGTTTGACATTGACTTTGAAAGTGAAGCGTTAGCAGCAACTTCGAAAGCCTTCTTCTGGTGATCTGTCAGTGAGTTGTAAACATCCTTGTTCAAGTACAAGTCAGCGTTAACAACAACCTGGTGCAGACCCTGAAGATAGTAATGCTTCAGCACTTTCTGGAAACCAAAGACTGAGTCAGGCTTTGGGCAGCACCATTCAGCAGCGTCAATTGTACCCTTTTCCAACGCAGGAAGGATATCACCACCGCCCATAGCAACAGAAGCAACGCCAATGTCTTTATAGGTCTGGCCTGGAATGCCAGGAGGTGTGCGGAAACGATACTTGCGGAAGTCGTCCATTGAGTTGATTGGCTCTTTGAACCAACCGAGGGCTTCTGGGCCTACTGGCTGCAGCATGAAGCCTTTAACATTCATGCCCATTTCGTCCCACAACTGTTCGTAAAGTTCTTTACCGCCAGCGTACTGGAACCAAGACAAGAACGCGATGTTATCGATACCAACACCAGCACCAGCAACAGGGGAACCGAACAGCATCGCTGCAGGGTGCTTACCTGACCAGTAGTGTGTCCATGCGAAACCACCTTCAACAAGGCCAGCATCAACAGCATCAAGTGTTTCTTTAACGCCAACGACAGCACCAGCAGGCAATACTTCAAACGTTACTTCGCCACCAGTCAAAGCTGTTACGTCAGCCATGAAGTCCTTAAGCATTGCAACTTCATCTGACTTTGCACCAATAACCGCTTGAACACGGATGTGCACTTCTTTTGCTTGAGCAACACCAGCAACAACCAGTGCTGAAAGACCTAGGCCAGCCATGGCCACTGTCTTTGTCATAGATTTCAGATTAAACATCTGTTTCCTCCATATGTTGCGTCTTGTTCAGTGATTGGAAACAGGTTTGTCGACGCACATCAAACCCGTTCTATATGCCAATTCACTATTTATTCTCCGCTCATGCGGAATCTTTATAAGCCCCTTACATGCCGCCAATCGGCGCAATAATCTCCAATTTGATCAGACCTTTGTAAAGCATCTCAAACGTCAGGTAGATCAGCAACACTAAACCTAACCACGACAGCCACTTATATTTCAACATAATCCGCATAATTAACTGGGCGAAAAATGCCATCATCATAATGGCCAAAGCCAAACCAAAGACCAATAACGTCACGTTATCATGGGCAATGGCGGCGACGGCGATAATATTGTCGATCGACATCGACACATCAGCCATCAAAATCGTAATCAAGGCGCGGCGGAAACTATTGGCTTCGCCTTTATCTTCACTTGCCACTGCCATTTTGGCTTCGGCTTCTTCAGGTGTTGTTGAGTTAAACTCTTTCAAATCGTTGTAAAAACGCCAACAGACCCACGCCAGCAAAGCCGACCCAACCAAGAGTATCCCTGGAATCTGCAATAAATAGGTCGCGGTTACCGCAAACACAATCCGCAAACCAGCAGCCGCGGCCATACCAAAGAAAATTGCCCGTTGCCGATCTTTTGGCGCCAGACCGGCCGCCGCCATGCCAATCACCAGCGCATTATCGCCTGATAAAACAATATCAACAAAAATAATCTGAATAATATCTAAAATAATTTCGGTCACGCGACGTTATCCTCAAGAACCATAGCGGCGGCTTTTTCGCCAATCATAATTGCGGGAGCATTGGTATTGCCTGATGTGATGACCGGCATGATCGAGGCATCTGCAACCCGCAGGCCATCGATCCCTTTGACACGCAAACGTTCATCAACAACGGCCATTTTATCCTGCCCCATTTTGCAAGTCCCTGTGGGGTGATAGATCGTGGTGGAATGGCTTCTGGCCCAATCCAACAACGCGGCGTCATCATCGTCATCGACGCCAACCCCAGGGGAAAATTCTTCCGTAATCATTGATTTAACAGGATCAGTGCGGCAAATCTGC
>WTHX01000088.1 GCA_011522975.1 Alphaproteobacteria bacterium
CTGATTATCGCGGCAGCTGTATTGGTCGGGGCATTGATCGGCTGGGTTTTATCGCGCCCTAAAAATCCTGCCGCTGATGAAGTGCTGGTCGAAGAAAAAAAGCCAATGAACCTTTGGCCATTTGTGGGCGGATTGATTGTGCTGGCAGTGGGGCTGTTTTTTCTGGCGGGGCAAAACCGCGCGCCAATTGAAGGCGAGTATAACCCTGCTGTGATTGATGGCGGGACGATTAACCCCGGCCATTTTGATCAAGGTGACCAAAAGCCATCAGGGGTTGAAGGAGGCTGATCTGGTGCAACACGGTCATGCCGATAAAAAAGATGCGCTTCATTTGATTGTAAACAATCCTTTGGGACAGCACGTTCTTGAGGTGATCAAAACTGCTGGTGGTGAGGCACGGTTTGTCGGCGGTATTGTGCGTGATGCTCTGGCTGGAATCGCGCCTCAAGATTGGCCTGATATTGATATGGCCATGACACTGACGCCTGATGTTGCGATGCAAGCCCTCAAAAAAAACGGGTTAAAAGTCCTGCCAACAGGGATAGACCATGGCACGATTACGGTGTTCGATAAAAAAGACCATCGGCAAAAAATTGAACTCACCACGTTGCGCGCAGACCAAGACACAGATGGCCGTCATGCTGAGGTGATCTTTACCGAAGATTGGGCAGGGGACGCGGCACGGCGTGATTTTACCATCAATGCAATTTATCTTGATGCTAACGGTATGATATTTGATCCATGTCATGGTTGCGATGATCTAGCCCATGGCATCTTGCGGTTTATTGGCAATGCCGAAGACCGGATCGAAGAAGATTACCTTAGGATACTTCGTTTTTTCAGGTTTCATGCCAGATTTGCAAAAACTGAACCTGATCAAGAAACCATGGCCGCTATCGCAAAATTTGCACCAAAACTTGATCAGATTTCTGGTGAACGTCAGGCGATGGAATTGGCGCGATTATTGCCCATGGGCTTATCATCAGGCTTGTCAGCCATGATTGCAACAGGGGTTGACCGCGTCTTGACGCCCTCTGGTTTTAACAAGGATGCTATGGCGGTGCTGTCAAAACTGGCGCAATCCGTTTCCATTGCTATGCTGCCTTTGGCAGCGTGTTATGCTGTTCTGGTTGACCGTGATGAATTGCCATTTTTGTTGGAACGCTTGCGCTTGTCGCAAAAATTGCAGCGGCAAATCACCTATATGGCAGAGCCCATCAAGGATGCGGCAGGTTTGGCATCTGACGCATGGCAAACCCATGCTTGGGGGGCTAAACCCCATGACGGTGCTGATCGGACGGATTTGGTCTGGCGATATGCTACCGCTCAAGCCAAGGTAGGTCAGATGATCACCCATGACCATTTTTATCGCCTGTTGGAATGGCAAGCCCCTCAATTGCCCATCAAAGGTCAGGATTTGCTGGATCATGGTGTTTCACAAGGCCCGTCATTGGGGGCGCAATTGAAAACATTAGAAGACGCGTGGGTGGACTCTGGGTTTTCATTGACCCGCGACGATTTGCTTGCCCGATTGGGGTGATGAAACGCTGGACGAAATGCGGCAAACATTATAGGTCATGAGGTTATAAGGAGTTACCCATGGGCAGAGAAGACCTTTCAACACCATTGGACAGCGCATTGATCGCAAGCCGCCGTGATGAGGCGCAAGCCTGGTTCAAAGACTTGCGGGATCGAATCTGTGCGGCCTTTGAAGCGATTGAAGATGACTATTGCGCCGCCCATCCAGAACAGGGGACACCGGGGCGGTTTGAACAAAAACAATGGAACAGACCTGAAGGTGGTGGCGGCGTTATGTCGGTGATGCATGGTCAGGTTTTTGAAAAGGTTGGGGTTAACATTTCCACCGTTCATGGTGAGTTTAGCCCCGAGTTTAGAGGCCAAATCCCCGGCACATCCGAAGATCCATCGTTTTGGGCCAGCGGCATTTCATTGGTTGCCCATATGAGAAATCCATTTGTGCCGGCGGTGCATATGAACACCCGTTATCTGAACGCAGGCGGTGATGCAGGCAAGCGCTGGTTCGGGGGTGGAGCAGACTTGACGCCGATCATCCCCAATGACGATGACATCAAGGATTTTCACCAAGAATTAGAGACAACCTGCGGGCGACACCATCCTGATTATTACAAAGACTTTAAAGCATGGTGTGATGACTATTTCTATTTAAAGCACCGTGATGAGCCGCGCGGGGCAGGCGGAATCTTTTACGATTATCTGGATGCCGGTGATTATGACGGTGAATTTGCCTTCACCCGTGATGTTGGTGAGGCGTTTTTGACGGTCTACCCGCAATTGGTGCGCCGCCGCATGGAAACGCCCTATACCGATCAAGATCGACATCATCAATTGGTGCGTCGTGGCCGCTATGTGGAGTTCAATCTGTTGTATGATCGCGGGACGACATTTGGCCTTAAAACAGGCGGCAATGTTGAGGCTATTTTAATGTCCATGCCGCCTGAAGTGCGCTGGCCATAACATCACCTCAAGATTTGGGACAATTGGTCGCAGATGCTGATTCGATGCTCAATTGCGAGATAAAAATCATTGGTTTTCGCCATCACAAATACTATAAAGAAACAAATCTTACCTAGGGTATTGTAAGGGGGAACCATGACCGATACCGCTGAGAATAAAGGCCGTCGTGATTTTATCGTCGTTGCCTCTAATACTATGATGGCTGTTGGCGCAGCCGCTGTTGCTTATCCATTAATCAATCAGATGAATCCTGCCGCTGATACATTGGCGCTGGCTTCTATTGAAGTGAATGTAGGCGCTTTGGCTGAAGGCCAGGCGATTACTGTTAAATGGCGCGGCAAACCTGTTTTCATTCGTCACCGTACCGCTGAAGAAATTGCAGCCGCGAATGACACATTGATTGATGATTTGCGTGATCCTGAAACGGATGCTGATCGGGTTCAAAAGCCTGAAATGCTCGTTATTCAAGGGATTTGCACCCACCTTGGTTGTGTGCCTTTGGGCCAAAAAGTTGGCGAAGTCAAAGGTGACTACAAAGGCTGGTTCTGCCCATGTCATGGCTCGCATTACGACACATCTGGTCGTATCCGCAAAGGGCCTGCCCCTACAAACCTAGAAGTGCCGCCTTATGCGTTCATTTCTGACAATGTCATTAAAATCGGCTGATTGGAGATACCCCAATGCAGACTCAGAATTTTAAAAGCCCAGTTGTTCGGTGGATTGACCACCGTCTTCCTGTGTTTAGTTTCATGCATCATGAATTGCATGAATACCCAACGCCAAAGAATCTGAACTACTTGTGGAACCTTGGTTCTCTTGCTGGTTTGGCGCTGGTGACAATGATCGTCACTGGCATCATTTTGGCCATGCACTATACGCCGCATGTTGACCATGCGTTTGAATCCGTTGAACGCATCATGCGTGATGTTAACCAAGGCTGGCTCATTCGTTATATCCACATGAACGGTGCCAGTTTCTTCTTCATTGTGGTGTTTATCCATATTTTCCGTGGCTTGTATTACGGATCATATAAAGCCCCACGTGAATTGCTGTGGATTCTAGGTGTTCTTATCCTGTTGTTGATGATGGCCACCGCGTTCATGGGTTATGTTTTGCCTTGGGGTCAGATGAGTTTCTGGGGCGCAACGGTGATCACCAATCTGTTCTCGGCCATTCCTTTTGTTGGTGAGAGCATTGTGATCTGGCTTTGGGGTGGGTTTTCAGTTGATAACCCAACATTGAGCCGTTTCTTTGCGTTGCATTACCTGATGCCATTCTTGATTGTTGGTGTTGTTATTCTGCATATCATTGCACTGCACCGCTTTGGGTCAAACAACCCGCTGGGGATTGATGTCAATGGCAAGCAAGATACATTGCCTTTCCACCCTTATTACACATCAAAAGATTTGTTTGGTGCGGTGGTGTTCTTGACCATCTTTGCGTCAGCGGTGTTCTTCTATCCGAATTACTTGGGGCATCCTGATAACTACATTCCAGCAAACCCACTGCAGACGCCAGCGCATATTGTGCCTGAATGGTATTTCTTGCCGTTCTACGCCATCTTGCGGGCGATCCCTGACAAATTAGGTGGTGTGTTGTTCATGTTCGGCGCGATTGCTGTTCTGTTCATTTTGCCATGGTTGGATAAGTCACCTGTGCGTTCAGGTCGCTTCCGCCCGATCTTTAAGGTCTTCTTCTGGCTTCTATTGGCTGACTGTGTTCTGTTGGGTTGGCTTGGTGCGAAACCTGCCGAAGGCATTTATGTGATCTTGTCTCGTTTGGCGACGGCTTGGTACTTCATGCATTTCCTTGTTGTTCTGCCATTACTGTCATTCGTCGAAAAAACACGTCCTCTGCCACAATCGATCTCGACCCCTGTGATGGGTGGGGCGGCTATGGCTGGAGCAGCTGCAACACGGGAGAAGCCTGATGCGTAAATTGAATATCCTTACACGCGGCTTAGGTGCTGTTGCTGGTTTGATCTTGTCTGGCTCTGTGGCTATGGCTGCAGGGGCTGGCGGCAAAATTATCGAACGTGATTGGAGTTTTTCTGGTCCTTTCGGTAATTTTGATAAAGCCTCACTGCAACGTGGTTTTCAGGTCTATCGTGAAGTCTGTTCGGGCTGTCATGGTCTTGATTTCATCGCGTTCCGTAACTTGGCTGATCTGGGTTACAACGAAGCCGAGATCAAAGCCATCGCGGCTGAATATGAAGTTGAAGATGGGCCTAATGATGAAGGTGAAATGTTCATGCGTCCGGGTATTCCCGCTGACCGTTTCCCGAACCCATTCCCAAATGAAAATGCTGCCCGTGCTGGCAACGGTGGGGCATACCCGCCAGACCTGTCATTGATGGTTAAAGCCCGTCCAAATGGCGCCAATTATATCTACAGCCTTTTGGTTGGATATGAAGATGCGCCTGAGGGCATGGAAGTGCCCGATGGGATGCATTACAATTCAGCCTATAGCGGTCATATGATTGCCATGGCGCAGCCAATCTATGGTGATGACATTACCCTTGCTGGTGATGGCGACACGTCAATGGAAGCGCTATCTGCTGATGTTGTGAGTTTCCTGGCTTGGACATCAGAGCCTGAAATGGAAACACGCAAACGGACAGGGATTGCCGCTATGGCCTTCTTGTTGGTCATGTGTTTCGTTTCCTATGGCTCAATGCGCTATATCTGGTCTGACGTCAAAAAGTAAAACCAGTTTCAAACTTTTCCAAAGCCCAGTGCTCACGGTACTGGGCTTTTTTGTTGCGTGAATTCAACAAATCAATCAGGCTAAAAAGGAATAACAATACTTTTCCATGAATAATGGGGAAAAGGGGGACATCATGGCGGTTGGAACGGTTGAAAAACTGACTTGTGATGAATGTGGGACAGCTTTTAATTGCGGCTCTACCGAAGGCAAAACCTGCTGGTGTATGAACCTGCCGAATATGCGCGGCAGTTTTGATCTGGCGGGGAAATGTGTTTGCCCAGATTGCCTGACCATGGGAAAGGCGAAAGCCATCACCAAAATGCGCAAAGAAAAACGGGCGATCCGCAAAACAAACGCGATCCGGTGACGGCCTTAATCAAGCAGATCGCGTAATTTATTAGACGTTAAAGCGGAAGTGGAAGACATCGCCATCAACGACGTCATAATCCGAACCTTCTACACGCAATTTGCCGGCTTCCCGTGCGCCAGCCTCACCATTACAGGCGACATAATCGTCATATGAAATGGTTTCGGCACGGATAAAGCCGCGTTCAAAATCAGTATGAATAACGCCAGCGGCTTGCGGGGCTTTCGCGCCAGCACGGACAGTCCAGGCCCGCGCCTCTTTTGGACCTGCTGTAAAGAATGTCAGAAGATCAAGAAGGCCATATCCCGCCCGAATAAGCCGTGCAAGGCCTGCTTCCTCAAGGCCTAAGTCGCTGAGGAATTCGGCTTTTTCAGATTCATCAAGGGCGATAATTTCACTTTCAATGGCGGCGGATACAATTACATATGCCGCCCCTTCGCTAGCGGCACGTTCGGCAACACGCTCAGTCAATGCATTGCCGGTGGCGGCATCACCTTCTTCAACATTGCACACATAAAGCACAGGTTTGGCGGTGATCAATTGCATGGAAGGGATAATGGCTTGTTCGGCTTCCGTCAGGCCTTCGATGGCGCGCGCAGGTTTGCCATCAGACAGACCCTGATAGAGTTTTTCCATCAAGGCCAACATGGCTTTGGCGTCTTTATCTTGGCCACGGGCTTTCTTGACCAGATTGGCCATGCGCTTTTCAAGCGAATCCAGATCAGACAACATCAATTCGGTATCCACCGTATCCGCATCACGGATTGGATCAATATCGCCATCGACATGGGTAATGTTTTCATCATCAAAGCAGCGCAAAACATGGGCGATAGCGTCAACTTCACGGATATTGCCCAAGAATTGATTGCCGAGGCCTTCGCCTTTGCTGGCACCACGAACAAGACCGGCGATATCAACGAATTCCAATTGGGTTGGCAGGATTTGTGCTGATTGTGCGATGGCGGCAAGACGATCCAACCGTGGGTCAGGCACAGCAACTCGCCCTGTGTTAGGCTCAATCGTACAGAAAGGGTAATTGGCCGCATCCGCCGCCGCGCTCTCTGTCAGTGCATTAAAAAGCGTTGATTTGCCTACATTTGGAAGGCCGACAATACCGCAATTGAATCCCATGGGGTTAATCCTGTTCGGTTATATTCTGTTGTGGTTCAGGTGGCGGGCAAAACCGTGCCACCGCTGTTGCAAAGTCATTATCATCATCACTATTGATCAAACGGTCAATTTCACTGGCCATGCAATCAATCAGCGGCAAAACCCATTGTTTCATTTCATCTTTGCCGAAATCGGATAAGACATGGCTATCGACTTGTTTGTTTTCAGGTGTGGCGAAAGGTGAACGCCCCACTCCAATTCGGATGCGGCGATAATTGCTGCCGCAATGACGATCAATATCCCTCAGCCCATTATGGCCGCCATGGCCGCCACCTAATTTGACGCGTAATTTACCCGCGGCCAGATCAATATCATCATGGGCAACGATCAATTGTTCAGGGCTGATTTTATAAAACCCCAGAACGTCTTTAACAGGCAGGCCAGATTTATTCATATAGGCCATAGGTTTGACGAGGGTGATTTTGCTGGTGCCGATACGACCATCAGCAAGGGCGGCGTTATATTTGCTCCGCCAAGGGGAGAAGTCATGCCGCTGGTGTATTTCATCCAGCAGCATGAATCCAATATTGTGACGGGTATTGGCGTATTTTTCGCCAGGATTACCAAGTCCAGTCAGAACAATCATAGGTTCTACCCGATGGGGG
>WTHX01000032.1:0-3062 GCA_011522975.1 Alphaproteobacteria bacterium
GGGGAAATGGTGCTGGTGAGAGGACTTGAACCTCCGACCTACTGATTACGAATCAGTTGCTCTACCGGCTGAGCTACACCAGCGCTTTTATCTTGCTTAAAATAAACCCATGGCTTTGTCCACGCTATTGGCGGCTGATCGCGATAATGTGATTGCTTAGCACGTTACCGCCAACCAATCGTGGCGAAATGCCCGCAATCGGGGCAATGGGCGTGCCAGTCTTCAGCAACCGCATGACAAGAAGAACATTGCCATGAAACAGGGCGTTTGGCCTTAGCCGCCATGGAAAGCGCATGGTTTTGGTCGGGCCAATCGGCGGCATCAGTTTCAGCATCATCTGAATGTTGAGGCGCGTGTTCAGCCAGATCAGCATAGACTTGCCACATCTTCAGATCGCGGCTTTTTTCCGGCACCAGATCCAACAGGCGCTTGGCTTCTCCCCAAAGTTTTTGCCCCATAGCCAGTCGTACCACTTCCACCAGCGCATCAGGATGATTGCCGCTTTGGTCCGTCATGCGGATCAATTTTGAAAGCGCGGCTTCATCACCGCCCAAATGATCAAACAGGGCCATAACCACATCAGGATGCGGCGTCTTATCAAAGCCTGATTGCAAGACATTGCGGGCTTTGCGCGGTTTGCCCATCGCATCATGACACGCGGCGGCGGCCAATACCGCAGGCGGCAGGCCGGCATCATATTTCAAGGCTTTGTTGAGATGCGCCAGAACAGTTTTATCCCCGCGATTTTGGTTTTGGTCCTCGATTGCCAATTGATAATAGAGGGCGGCAAAACCAGCATTCACCTGCGCGTCATCCAAGTCAGGATCACGGCCAGCGGCATGAAGCGCATCAATCGCTTCGGCCCAATTCCCGTGTTTGGCCTCCAGCGCATATAAGGCTTTGGCAAGCCCGGGGGCTTTGCTGTTAAGGGCGAAAGCCTCCCGCCCCATGGTAAGGGCGGCGTTATCATCACCACGCTCGGCTTCAAGGCGCATTAACCCTGCCTTGCCAAAAAACGCAGTCTCACGTTGATCGGCCAAGGTTTCAAAATAGCGGCTGGCGGCGTCGGGGTCGCCAGTTAATGAGGCGGCTTGAGCAGACAATAAATCGGTGAGCGGGGCTTCCCCCATCAAACGTTTGGCTTTCTTGGATTGCCGCATGGCTTCGCGGCCATCACCTGCGGAAGCGGCCACCAATCCGATGGCGAGGGCTTGATGCCCTTGGTCTTGACGGCGGCTGTTGATCGACCCTGAGATGCGCCCGGGCAAACCTGTGATCACGCCGATGATGCGATCCAGCATAATGGCCAGCCAGATGAATCCCACAGCGATGACCACCAACAGGCTGGTGCGGGCTTCAATCCGCCAGCCAAGCCATTCCAGTGTTGTCATCCCGGGTTGCTTGTTTAAAAAACTGGCGGCAAAGCCCGTGATGGTCAACAGAAAGGCAATGGTGATCAGGCGTTTCAGCATCACTTGGCCTCACTCGTATCGTCAGGAAGACGGCTGATCCGGATGCTGCCAAATAAGGATTGCCACCATGACCCGCTATCCTCAGGTGCTGCTTGATCGGGATTGGTGTTTTCAGGTGCTGGCGGTTCTGCCGCTGATATTTTTGTGGTGATATCTGTTTTGATTGTAGCCATATCAGCCTTCAAACCATCGATCTCTTGGCGCAATTCTTCCATGTCTTGTTTGATCTTGGCCAAAGCCTCTGAGTTACTGCCCTCTTGAGATTGACCTGAAGATGGCACGGCCGAGGCCATCCGTTTCTCAAGATCAGCCGATAAAGCCGTCATGGAGGCATTAAGGCTTGTAATTTGGGCCTCCAACACCGACAGATTTTCTTGCCGCGCCAGATGGCGATCATCAAAAGTCGTGGGCTGCTGGATTGCGGCCTCAACATTAGAAAGACGTGACGCCAAATCCCCCCGCCAGGCAGGGTCTATGTTTTTTTGACCGATGAAAACCGCCCATCCTGCCAGCCCTAGCGCCACCACAGCCATCAGCATGGCAAATTGAGACAGCGGTCTTTTTTGTGATTGGCTTTTCGATGATGGCGGTGGTGAGGATTCTTTTTTGGCATCGGCCTTGGGTTTGGCCTCTGCGGATGTGGATTTATTGGTCTTACCTGTCACGTCTTCAGCGGTGCCATCAATAACCACAGTATCCTCAGAAGGCGCGGTTGATTGCGGCTTTGATTTTGCTTTCGCCTTTTTGGATGTTGGTTTCACCGCCATGGTCTTAGATTCCAATCAATTTCAAACGCGATTATAAGTCTTGGTCTAAATCAGCCGTGTTTAAACATGATGCTGGCAAGCCCAAGGCTTCTGCTGCTGCAGCAAACATGGCTGAACGGCGCGGCGTTGCTGCTACCTTAATGTTAAGCCAGCCGCCCCCGCAAAGTCCAGCGGCACGATCACTAATGACAATCGCGGTGATTTTATCCCGCAGCGATGCCAGCCCGTGGCGGTCCATCAATTGGGCAAAATGTTCTCCCGCCCGGCCCGAATGCATCAAAACCGCCGCGACTTGGCCTTGGTGGATTGCACGGTCAACTTCATCAGGCCATGCTTCTGTGGTGGCAGCTTTATAAACAGGCTGGCGATCGGTGGTGATGCCATGCGGCATTAAGGCATCAGCGATATTAAACCCTGTATCCACCGCCGATGGCCAAAACACATGTTTCAACTCAGGCTGATTGGTGTTGTGGTGTTCACGGATCAATGCCACCAATGCCATGCCATCCCCGCCACCGGTGATGACATTTTGAAACCCTGCATCGCTGGCGGCACTGGCGGTTGATGCACCAACACAATAACACGGCAGGTGATGGAGGCTGGCATCCACCAAAACCGGAGCATGGCGGCTTGTGAAGACAATAGCATCTACATTGCCGTCAGGTTTGGCGTGATGGGTCAGGGGTTCAATTTCCAGCATGGGGGCGGCCAAGGCTGTGATTTTCATCTGTTTCAGATCAGCAATATCTTGCTGGGCATCATCAATTGGTCTGGTGGTGATGACGATTTGATCCTGCATAAAACCCTCAGTGTTTGGTCTGCC
>WTHX01000032.1:3162-18115 GCA_011522975.1 Alphaproteobacteria bacterium
GGCGTTTGCTGCTGCCATCATCGGCAAGGGTTTGAATGGCAATCGCGCCTTGGGCGGCGGCGGGCAACATCACGTCTTCGGCGATCGGATGAATGCGATCCGTAAAGCCCAGCCGCTGCATCCCTGCCATGGCCAGAATAATGGCATCATAATGCCCGGCTTCAAGTTGCGCCAAACGGCTGTTGACATTGCCGCGCAATAATTTGGTTGTGACATCAGGGCGGATGGATTTGATGATCGCTGCCCGCCGAACTGACGCTGTGCCGACAATCGCATTTTCAGGCAGGTCGTCAAAACTGGAATAATCCCCGATCAAAGCATCGCGCCGATCAGCCCGTTTTAAAAAGGCGGCGATGGTGGTGCCTTCGGCGTATTGGGTTTCCATGTCTTTGCCGGAATGCACCGCGGCATCAGCCTCACCCGATAGCATGGCACGCTCAAGGGTTTTGACAAAAAGACCTTTGCCCCCAATTTCAGCCAAGGGACGATCCAAAACCTCATCTCCACGGGTGGAAAATGTGAGGATTTCAGCGTCATCCAATTGCGCGGCGACTTCTTCGGCTTGCGCCAAGGCCAATTGCGAGGCACGGCTGGCAAGCCTGATGGTGGGGCTTGATTCGGAAGGACCAGAATGTGTTTTATGACTTGTCATAAATTGCTTTTAACCTGCTGATGCCAATAGGGAAAGAAAAAGCGTTCACTTGCGGCAAATCTACTGACCTTTTATGCCAGATGAGGCTATAATCAGCCGTGATTGGAAAGGGAATTGATCATGCCATCATCAGATCCAAATTTGACCGGTGCAATTTTGGGCATTGAAACCAGTTGTGATGAAACCGCCGCGGCGGTGGTGACAACGGATGGCCAGATTCTATCCAATGTGATCGCCAGCCAGATTGATGACCACGCCGAACATGGCGGTGTTGTTCCTGAAGTGGCGGCACGCGCCCATTTAACGCAAATTGATACGGTCATCGCCCGCGCCATGGATGAGGCTGATTGCTCATATTCAGATTTAACAGCCGTTGCCGCCACCGGCGGGCCAGGCTTAATCGGCGGTGTTCTGGTGGGCACGGTTACCGCCAAAGCCATTGCCAGTTCTTGCGATGTGCCGTATTTCGCCGTCAATCATTTGGAAGGCCATGCGCTGACCGCAAGGCTAACCGCCCTTGATGACGGCGGGATTGATTACCCTTATTTGTTGCTGTTGGTATCGGGGGGGCATTCGCAATTATTGGCGGTTTCTGCCCCTGGGGTGTATCGCCGTTACGGCACAACCATGGATGATGCCGCCGGTGAAGCCTTTGACAAATCCGCTAAAATTTTAGGGTTGGGATTGCCAGGCGGCCCCAAAATAGAAGCCCTCGCCCGCCAAGGTGATGCCGCATCCTATGACCTGCCGCGGCCATTGAAAAATAAGCCTGGCTGTCATTTCTCATTTTCAGGGCTGAAGACGGCGGTGCTGACCGCCTATCAAAAAACCATTGAGCCTTTGGAAGATCAGGCCAGCATCGATCAGAAAAAAGCAGATTTAGCCGCATCATTGCAAGCGGCGGTGGCAGAAACACTGACCTCACGCAGCCGCAATGCCATGGATCAGTTTTTATCCGACCATACCGTGACCGCCCCTTGTTTTGTGGTGGCTGGCGGGGTTGCCGCCAATCAATTGATCCGGCAGATGTTGATGGATTTGGCCCATGCAAAAGGCTTTCAATTCAATGCGCCGCCCATTGGGTTATGCACCGATAACGCGGTGATGATCGCATGGGCAGCAGCCGAACGCATCAAAGCAGGCTTGCCCGCAGATGGGCTTGATTTTGCCCCACGTCCACGCTGGCCGCTCGACCCTGAGGCGAGCCCGCCACCGGGGCGCGGCGTCCGACCATAGAAAATAGGCCATAGGAAAGATCATGACAAAACCTTCGCAAAAAATTGCAGTGATCGGGGGCGGGGCTTGGGGGAGCGCCATCGCCTCATCCTTAGCGTCATTGGGGCATGATGTCGGCATCCTCACCCGCCGTCAGGATTTGGCCAAGGCATTGCTTAAAGGGGTGTCACCTTCTTTGGCTACTACGATTGGCGACAGAGGCATCACCGCACCTAAAAGGGCGGGGGTTAAGGCCGAAGATATTGTTGCAGGCTGTGATGCGGTGATGGTGGCCGTGCCGGTCAGCGCCACGGAAACTTGTTTAAACGAGATCACCCCTTTTCTTCATCCTGAATGCCCTGTTGCTTTCGCGGCAAAAGGGTTTGTCCCCGGGGCTGATGATTTAATCCCCCATGTTGCCAAGACAATAATCGACAATCCGTTGGTGATGTTCTCTGGCCCAAGTTTTGCCGATGAAGTCGCCAAAGGATTGCCCGCGGCCTTGGTGGCGGCATCTGATGATGATCAAGCCGCTGGCCAAATCGCCACTTTATTTACTGGCGGGGCGATGCGCGTTTATTCCAGCCCTGATCCGATTGGTGTGGCTGTTGGTGGGGCGGTAAAAAATGTCATTGCCATTGCCAGCGGCATCACCGCCGGTTTGGGGTTGGGGGATAATGCCCGCGCCGCCCTGATGACCCGCGGTTTGGCCGAAGCCACCCGCCTTGCTGTTGCCATGGGCGGGCAGGCGGAAACATTATTTGGACTGGCAGGCTTGGGCGATATGGCTTTGACCTGTTCTGGGCCGCATTCACGGAATTTTGCTTTTGGGCTGGCCTTGGGAGAGGGGCAAGCCCCTTCTGGAAAACTGGCAGAAGGGCGATATTCTTCGGCTGTTATCGCGCGGCGGGCGGCGGCTGAAGGGGTGGATATGCCCATCACCCAAGCGGTGGATCGGGTGGTGTCCGGCAAGGCTGATCTGGCGGAAGAAATCAAAAGCCTATTGGCGCGCCCTGCCGCCCAAGAATGGCGATAAAAGAGGATTTTAGGTTTTACACCCTAAGATTGAGTCGCCCTAAGATTGGGACGCATTATCTTTTTTCTCACGATTGATAAAAATCAGGTTGCGGGCATAGATAAACAGCCCCAACCCTTGACCGGCGATAATCACCGGGTCTTGCCGCCAGATGGCATAAAGCAATAACACCGACCCGCCGCCAATGGAAAAATACCAAAACACGACAGGAATAACGCTTCGTTTCGCCCCTTCGGATGTCAGCCATTGAATAATAAACCGCATGGCAAATAAAAATTGCCCCCCGAAACCCACGACAATCATGATGCTTTCTGGATGTTCAGGCAGGGATTCAGGCAAAAACGGCAAAATGCTGATCAATAGCCATGCAAATGCGACAGCGGCCTGTTCAATTGCAGATGACATTGAGGCGATAACAGACATTATTTCATTTCTTTCACGTCAAGTTTTTTAGGGCTGCGGCGGATCAACCACATGACCCCCAGAATATCACTAATACCCACCATCAACCGATCAAGGGTTTTATATTTTGAAACCCCCGTGGTGCGGGCGGCATGACCAACGGGACAGGCCAAAACCTTGGCCCCATCACGCCGCGCCAAGGGCGCCATAAACCGGTGCATATGATCAAAATACGGCAAGCGCAGGTAAATTTCACGGTCAAAAACTTTTGTGGCGCAGCCCGTATCAGGGTGATCATCACGCAACATCCAGCGTCTGATTTTGCGGGCCGCAATTGAGGCATATCGTTTTGATGCGCCATCTTGGCGATTAACGCGATAGCCTGCCGCCATCACCAGCCCAGGGCGATTGGCGTGAACATCTTGTTCCAGCCTGACCAGATCTTCGGGCAGGTTCTGGCCATCACCATCAAGCGTGCCGATCAATGGCGCGGTGGCGGCTAAAATGCCACTCCGCAAAGCCGCGCTTTGCCCGCTTCTTTTGGAATGGGTCAAGACCCGCAATTGTGGGGTGGTTTTTTTCAGCGCTGACAATTCATCTGCTGTGCCATCGGTGCTGGCATCATTGACATAGATAATTTCAATCCTGCGGCCTTTGAACGCCTCCAGAATAGCCGTCACCAAAGGGGTGATATTGCCGGCTTCGTTCATAACAGGCACGACGACACTGATTTCTGGTGCGGATGATTTTGATGATGCGCGTGATGCCGTGGTTTTGGCCATTAAACTGCTCTTAATAATCTTCCCTTGTCATACTCAACCGCTGGTCTTGCGTCAATTGTTCGTATTATTTTGCTGGGTTTTTGACGCAAGGCCAGGATTGGGGCGATAAAGATCAATGCTGACATTCTGACCGCGGGAGATGTTATGCCCTTTGACGGTTGCCACCACTTCAAGTTTAAGCCCGATGGCTTCTGCGGTTTTTAAAAAATCATTTTGCGCGCGGCTTTCCACCAATGCCAAACTGCCATCGGCCTCGGCCAAGGCCAATGCCGCATCAATAGGCGGGAACAGCAATGTATCCGTGCCTTGGATAAAGACCAGTGACGGTTCATGATAACCAGCCGCGATAATAACGTCAGGGGCAGGATCAAGGGTGGCAATTTCCGCATGAAGCCGAGGGGAAACCCTGATTTTATCAAGCGACGGCATGACCCCACCCATCAAAGCCATATGAAAGCCGATAGCGGCGGTGATCATGACGCCAATGGCGCGCATCGATCCGCCCCGTTGCCACCAAAACGCACCAATACTGACGATGATGCTGGCCAAAAGCGCAACCCCGGCCATGGCGCGGCTGCCTTGGGCAAAACTTGCCGCATAAAGCACCACAACCCCCAGAACTGGGCCAATCGCCATAAAGAGATATTCCCATGCCAGCACCAAACTTCGGGGCAGGCTCATCATGCGGATATAATCAAAGGCTTTGGCCAAGAATGTTGTGGTCGACGGTTTGGTTTTATCTTGGTTTTCTTCTTTTGATTTCGTTGATTTTGATGTTGGGGGCGGTAGGGTGGCAAAAGCACCAATGCTGCATAAAATAGCCAAGGCGGCAAAAACAGGCAGGTTGTAATGCGGCAGTTTTGTTGGCGTCAATTCAAGCACCACCCAAAACGGCACAATCCATCCCAAGCAAAAAAGGATATTGGGGTCACGCCATTGGTTGCGGATGGCAGTGATGCCGCGGGCGATAAACAGACTGCCTGGCCAGAAGGTGATAACCACCAACATCAGATAGGTCAGCGGTGGCGCGCCATGGGATTCTTGTCCAGATTGCAATTTATTCACCAAATCACCTTTGATGGCGATATTCAAAAAAGCCCCATCGGTGGCGCTGGTGACCATCAAAACCCAAGGCAGCACAAGGCTGGTTAAAATCACCAAACCCAAAATAGGGCGCAAGGGTTTGAAAATATCAAGCCGCCGTTCAAAGGCTAGGATGGTCAGGCCGGTCAAAAGCGCGATTAAGGGCGCGATCGGGCCTTTGACCAAAATAGCCAGCGCCATCACCCCCCAAAACATCACCGCATATTTGCCTGAAACATAAGCCCCTGTTCGGGCGATATTGAGAATACGCCAGAAAATACCCTGTTGGATAATGACCAAGGCTGTCAGCATGGCATCGGTCTTGGCCAAATGGCTTTCCACCATCATCACCAGACTAGAGGCGAGCAACACACCGGATAAAATTGCTTGGAAAGGCGGCATAAAAAATGACGCCAATATCGTGACAGCCGCCACCGCCAAAAGCCCGCCGATCAGACTGGGCAGGCGATAACTTGCGATATTATCAACGCCGAACAAAGAGGCGGCAGCCGATTGCATCCAGTAAATCCCCACCGGCTTTTTAGCGCGCAGGTCTTGTTGAAACCTTGGGGTGATATAATCGCCAGTGGTGACCATCTGCTTGCTGGATTGTGCAAATCGGGCTTCATCACGATCCATGGGGGCAATGCTGGATTGCCCGGGCAAAAAGCACAGCAACCCTGCCATTAGCACAACAAAGACTGCCATCATCATCGGGCCACGGCGGGATAAGTCTGTTATTGAATTGGCTTCAAGCAATTGGCGCATTTTCTCAAATCATAATGTGTTCGCAAAAAACATCTTAACAGCAGTTACAGCACTGGACATCACTAGTCATTAAGATAAACATGACTTATGGAAGTTTCATCAGAAATCGGCAGTTTATTTTCACCAGAGCGCAAAGCGGTGCGGCGGAAAGTCTGGCGTATGGCTGTGCCTGTGATGCTGGCCAATATCACCATCCCTTTGGTGGGGCTGGTGGATACGGCGGTGATGGGGCATTTCGATAGCGCCCATTATATCGGTGCGGTCGCCATGGGCAGTTTTATGTTCAGCCTGATGACCATTGCGTTTGGGTTTCAACGTATGGCGGTGACAGGGCTGATTGCCCAAGCCAAAGGCGCAGGTGATACGGAGGTAATTTTCTTAACTCTTTATCGGGCGGTGATGGTGGCTTTGGGCCTTGGGCTGGGCATTATGGTTCTGGCCATTCCGGTGATGGTGATCGCGCCGCTTGTTTTGGCGGCGAGCCCTGAAGTGCTTGAGGGGATGAACACTTACCTTGGCATCATCATTTTTGCAGGGCCGGCGATTTGCCTTAATATGGTGGGGCTTGGGTTTTTATTCGGGCTCCAGAATATCCGCGGCTGTATGATTCAGATGATCAGCGTCAATCTGGTCAATATCATCGCCAATCTGATTTTGGTTTTTGGCTTTGGCATGAAAATAGAAGGCGTCGCCTTGGCCTCTGTCTTCGCGCAATATACAGGCGTGGGGGTGACATATTTATTGATCCGACATGCGTGCCGTCCGCTGGGAACTTTTCCGAAACCTGAATGGGCGCGGATCAAGAACACAAGCGCCTTGATGGGATATGCGGTTTTGGCGCGGGATTTAACCATCCGCACAGTCTGTATTTTATTATCTGAAGTGATTGTTTTAAACCTCGCCGCAGGGATGAGCGATAATGCCCTTGCCGCCTCACAGGTTGGGTTTGTGATCTTTGGTCTTGTGGCCTATAGCCTTGATGGTTTTGCCCATGCGGTAGAAGCCTTAGTGGGGGATGCGATTGGCGGCAAAAAATTGCTCGACCTGCGGCGTGCTGTTCGAGAAAGCACGATCCTAGCCGCCTTGACAGCGCTTGTGATGGGCGGTGTTTTATGGCTTTTAGGGGGGCAATTTATTCGCCTCATCACCAGCATCCCTGATGTTCTGACCCTAACAGAAGATATTATGATTTGGCTTATTATCATGCCGGTGGTTTCTGTTTGGGCCTTTATGATGGATGGAATTTTTGTTGGCGCGACAAAAGCCAAATTGATGCGCGATGCCATGTTGATATCGATGGTTGTTTTCCTGCCGCTTGTTTATCTGGGTAAGATTTGGGGCGGGCTTGATGGCATTTGGCTGGCGTTTAATATTCTCTTGGGCTTGCGCGGTTTGACCCTATGGTTAAAAATGCCAGAAATTGAACGCGCGGCCCAACCGCAATAATATATCTTTACCTAAAGGATTTGCCATGCCCCTGATCGACCGCCACGATAGCCCCCGACAATTGCACATAATGACATCTGATGAATTTTCATCTTGGCAAAAAACGGCATCACCGATGCAAAAGGCTTGGGTTGATGACCATGGGTTTGCGGCGCAAAAAAACACATCATTGGTCTTGCCGTCATCAGAAGGTCATATTGAAGGCGCGATTATTGGCGCTGGCGCATCCGATTATGTCAGTGGTGCCATGGCATCACGTCTGCCCCAAGGCGCGTATCAGATCCCGGGTGATACGCCAGAACAACTGGCCCTTGGCTTTGCCCTTGATCAATATCAATATGATCGGTTCAAGCCATCATCATCGAAACCCAAAGCAGATTTGGTGATCGCGGATAGTGATCAGTTCAAACGCCTGTCAGCAATTGTCGCGGGGGTGAATCTCACCCGTGACCTGATCAATGCCCCTGCCAATTACCTGACCCCCCAAGGGCTGGAAGATGAAGCCCGGGCATTGGCAAAACGCCATGGCGCTGACATTGACGTCACGATTGGCGATGATCTGGCGAAAAAATATCCCGCGATCCATACCGTTGGCCGGGCGGCAGAAATCCCGCCACGCCTGATCGATATCAATTGGAGTAAAGAGGGAAGTCAGTCCGCCCCGCTGATCACCTTGATTGGCAAAGGCATTACATTCGACAGCGGCGGTCTTGACCTGAAACCATCTGGCGGGATGGAAATGATGAAAAAGGATATGGGCGGGGCGGCCCATGTCTTGGGGCTGGCTGAAGTCATTATGGCCATGGCATTAGACCTCAGGTTGCGGGTTTTGGTGCCGGCGGCTGAAAATGCAGTATCGGCCTTATCCATGCGGCCGCTTGACGTGATTGATACCGCCGCAGGCATTCCCGTTGAAGTTGGCAATACCGATGCTGAAGGCCGTCTTGTTTTGTCTGATGCCATTCATCTGGCGACGGCAGATGATCCTTTATTGATGATTGATTTTGCCACGCTGACAGGGGCTGCGCGTGTGGCGGTGGGCACAGAATTGCCGGCTTTATTCTCTAACGATGATGCGCTAAGCCGTGATTTTATCTCCGCTGGCCAAGAGACAGGTGATCCGCTTTGGCCGTTGCCGCTTCACCCTGACTATGACCGTTATCTGGATGGCGGGTATGCTGCGTTGTCCTCCACCGGCACGTCACGATATGGCGGGGCGATTACCGCGGCTTTATTCCTGCAACGGTTTCTGCAAAAGCCCGTGCCATGGGCGCATATTGATGTCATGGCATGGAATTTAGGCCCGCGCCCTGGCCATCCGAAAGGCGGGGAGGCCATGGGGCTGAGGGCGGCATTAGCCTTGATTGAAAACCGGATTAACAGCTGAACCTAGGGGTTAATACCCGCGGGTGACATTGACGCTGTTATCAGGCGTGCGGCCTTCGCGAATATCGGTGATGGCTTTTGCCACTTGCTGGCCTGATGTTTCAGGGTTGGTCTGGGCGGAGACATGAGGCCAGACATTGATTTTGGGGTGATCCCAGAAGCCATGATCTTGTGGCAAAGGTTCTGTTACCATCACATCAAGGGTTGCCCCGCTTAGGTGGCCATTATCAATCGCTGCGATCAGATCATCTTCAACCACTTGTTTGCCGCGGCCAGCATTGATAAACGCCGCGCCTTGTTTCATTTCAGCGAAATGTTGGGCGTTATAAATATTGGCGGTCGCCGCGGTCAAGGGCAGGATCGACACCAGAATATCCGCCTGATTAAGGCATGATTTGAACCCACCATCGCCATGAAAAGATTTGACGCCGGGGATTGATTTTTCACTGCGTGACCAGCCAATGACGTTAAATTTCAGATGGGTCAGGGTTTCAGCAACAACACTGCCAATCGCGCCCAGCCCCATGACCGCTACCGTGGTGCGGCCTGCAATCCGCGGCGCCAGCCTGATCCAGTCATGGCGTTTTTCAGCCGCGCGATAGGCCATGGCATCACGGTGGTATTCGAGCACGGTCAGCATCACCCATTCCGCCATGGCTTCGGACATATAAGGGTCAATCAGTCGGGCGAATTTTAAATGCGTTGGGAAGGTCTTGCCGTTCAACACATGGTCCACCCCTTGCGCCAGCGAGACCACGCCTTTGAGGTTTTTTAGCCCGGCGATCATGCCTTCAGGCGGATTCCATGTGATCATCACTTCGGCTTCTTGGGCTTCAGGTGTATCGGGGGTGACCAATGTGATGCCGGGCAATAAAGGCGCCAGCGCGTCTTGCCAGAATGAAATGTCGTGATCAACAGAATGATAGGCAACATAAATGGGGCTTGTCATGATCGAGGTCTCCGCGATGATAAAAAGGGGCTAAAGAGCCAATGCAGTTTGCGCTTTATCATGGAGAATTGGCGAAGCGCTTGCAAGGGCTGTGCCATCATAACCATCAAGGGTGATGGCCTTTCCATCCCATTGGGTGATGATGCCGCCTGCCCCTTGGATGACAGGGATAACCGCCATGATGTCATAAGCGTTTAGATTACTTTCCGCCACCAGATCACACCAGCCTGACGCCAGATGGGCATAATTGGCGCAATCACCGCCATAACCGGTCACCATGGCGCGGTTTGATAATTGCTCAAAACGTGGGTAATCATCCCCCAAAGCATGGCCTGAAGTGGTGGTCAGTCGGGCTTGGGTCAGATCGGTTGCGCCGGAGGTTTGGGCAGGCTTGCCGTTTAAAACGGTGGGCTGGCCCATGACCCCAAGCCATGTTTGGTCCAGCATAGGCAGATCAATCACCCCTACCACAGGCACGCCATCATCAAGAACAGCGATCAATGTACCAAACATAGGGTTGCCGCAACTAAACGCGCGGGTGCCATCAATCGGGTCGATCACCCAAGTCATGGATGAAGCGTGGTCAATGTTATCGTGTTCTTCGCCGATAATATTATGTTGCGGGAAATGGGCGGTAATCTCTTGGCGGAGGATCATTTCCACCTGTTGGTCAGCAATAGTGACAGGCGTGCTGTCACTTTTCTGGCTGATATCAGGTTTTTGACGGAAATATTGGGTGATGATGGGGCGGCTTTTTGAAATCATCTGCGCTGCCATGGAAGCAACAGCAGTGTAATCCCGCCCCGTCATGAGATTTAGGAGTTTTCTTCCGCCGCGATTTCTTCAGCAGTCGGAAGCGCAGCAGGTGATGCGGAAAGCGTCCGCATCCATGCGATCAGATTGGCACGATCCTGTGGCTTTTTCAGGCCGGCAAAATTCATCTTTGTTCCGCTCAACCAAGCCTTAGGCTTATGCAGGAAACCGTTCAACTGACCATAAGACCATTCGCCGCCTAACCCAGCCAAAGCAGCAGAATAGGAATAACCGCCATCACGGCCTTGTGGGGCATTGATCAGGTCATAAAGATTGGGGCCAACTTTAGCCGCGCCGCCAGCATCAAAGCCGTGACAAGCGGTGCATTTTTTAGCCAGTTTTTCACCTTTGGCGATATCAGCCGAGGCCAGCATCGCAAGAATAGGTTCAGCCTTCTGAGGTGCAGCCGGTGCGGATGAAGCCGAAGCGGCAACTTCTGGCACTTCGATCGGATAGGCATTTTCAGCCAAATCTTGATGCGGCAACAAAATATCGGCTGTTTTGATGCCCCCCATGATCAACAATGCGCCACACAGAACGCCTGCAGAAATTTTATTGATGGTCAAATCGCTCATGTTTTGCCTTCCCCCAATCCTTACGGACTCTTAAGACGCGATATACTTATGAATACACGCCATTGTCATAACCAAATCAACATGACTTCACAAGTGATAATGGGTCAGACTATAATGAAATTTGTTATTCATTTCACGCCTTAACATTGCCATCTGACTGATCATGCGACCATATGTCCCCAATAATACTGTTTCTGTTGAAGCCCTTGATGGCGTTGCGGTGATTATCCCTGCGCGGATGGCGGCATCTCGATTGCCGGGCAAACCGCTTGAGATGATCGGCGATGCGCCGATGATCGTGCAGGTGATGCGGCGGGCATGGGAGGCGGGCTTTGGCCAAAATGGGCAATCCAGCCGTGTCATTGTCGCATGTGATGATCAGCGTATTGCCGATGCTGTTATCGCCCATGGGGGGGAAGCGGTTTTGACCGACCCAGACCACCCTTCAGGTTCTGATCGGGTTTATGAAGCGCTCACCGCAATTGATCCTGAAGGCACAATCGACACGGTGATTAATCTGCAAGGTGATTTGCCGGATATTGATGCCAGTATCCTGCCGCCTTTGGTGGCTGCTTTGCGCGATCACAATGCGGATATCGCCACCCCTGTTGCCCCTGCCCATGACCATGAAATCCCGCTGCCGCAGGTGGTTAAAGCCGTGGTGGTCTTGCCGGATGGTCAGGAAAAAGCCTCATTGGCGGGGGCGGTTGGCCCTGTTCTTTATTTCAGCCGTCAGCCGATTCCCCATGGCGCGGGAGGTGGCGGCGCTGGTGATATGCCGATTTGGCATCATGTTGGGATTTACGCTTGGTCACGGCAGGCTTTGTCCAAATTTGTATCCCTGCCGCCATCACCCCTTGAAAAAACAGAAAAATTGGAACAATTGCGGGCCTTGGAAAATGGCATGTCAATTGTCGCGCTTGTGGTTGACAGCGCGCCGGGGGGTGTTGATACTCTCGAAGATCTTGAAGCGGCACGCCGCCGCATTGAGAAATCATAGGATAAATTATGACCGCAACTTCACCTGATCAGACCATCGCCTATCAAGGCCAGCCCGGGGCGTATTCCCATTTGGCGTGTCAGACGTGTTTTCCTGAAATGGAAGCCATGCCCAACCCATCATTTGAAAATATGCTGGCGGCAGTCACTGATGGCCGCGCCCGTTACGCGATGGTGCCTGTTGAAAATTCTGTCGCTGGGCGGGTTGCTGATATCCATCATCTCTTGCCGGAATCAGGGCTTTATATTGTCGGTGAGCATTTTCAGAAGGTGAATCACCATCTCTTGGGCGTCAAAGGCGCAACGCTAGACGGTCTCCGTGAAGTCCATAGCCACGCCCAAGGGCTGGCCCAATGCCGCAATACGCTGGCGGCGCATAACCTGCAGCCGATCATGCATTCGGACACCGCAGGCGCGGCGGCTGATATTGCAGCGGCGGGTAATCCTGTTGTGGGGGCGATCGCATCACGGCTGGCGGCTGAAATTTATGGCTTGGATATTCTGAAAGAAAACGCCGAAGACCAAGATCATAACACAACACGAATGTTGATCATGGCGCGTGAGCCGGTCATGCCGCCTGTTGATAATGGCCCGGTCATCACCACGATGATTCTGAGGTTAAGATCAGTGCCTGCCGCGCTTTATAAAGCCTTGGGCGGGTTTGCCACCAATGGCATTAACCTGACAAAATTGGAAAGTTATATGCTGGATGGCAATTTTTCTGCGGCACAGTTTTATATTGATGCGGAATGCCATCAAGACAGCGATGCCTTTCGATATGCGCTCGAAGAATTAAAGTTTTTCACCGAAGAAGGCGCGGTGCGTATTCTTGGGACTTATCCTGCTGATGCCAATCGGCGGGGTTAGGGCATTGATTCCGTAAAATAAACCAGTTCAGGCTTGCGCTTTTGCGCCAATTATCCCATACACGATAGAGGAAGGCTGGCGGGCGACCGCTTGGTTTAACCGGTCAGGGCCGAAAGGCAGCAGCCAAGGCTAAGGTCAGGTCGGGTCGTCCAGTCTTCCGCCTTATTCATCCTTTTTGCTGGAGCATATCACCATGACTGACCATGCCGATAGCTCATCACCGGATCAATCTGGTGCAGCAGCATCAAGTGTATCATCACCAACCTCATCTCAAGACGCTGCTTACCGTGTTTTAGCCCGGAAATATCGGCCTTCTAATTTTGATGAATTGATTGGACAAGACAGCCTTGTTCAGACTTTAAGCAACGCGCTGAAGATGGGGCGATTGGCCCATGCTTTTGTGCTGACAGGCTTGCGTGGGATTGGCAAAACCACAACCGCCCGGATTATTGCCCGGGGGTTAAATTGCACTGGTGCTGACGGCCAAGGTGAGCCAACATTAACGCCATGTGGGGTGTGTTCATCTTGCACAGGCATTGCTGAAGGCCGCCATGTTGACGTCATCGAAATGGATGCCGCCAGCAATACAGGCGTTGATGATGTCCGTGAAATTATTGATGGTGTTGGCTATCGGCCGTTATCGGCACGCTATAAAATTTACATTATCGATGAAGTCCATATGTTGTCGAAAAATGCGTTTAATGCGCTTTTGAAAACATTGGAAGAACCGCCTGAAGCGGTGAAATTTATTTTCGCCACCACGGAGATTAGAAAAGTTCCTGTCACGGTGCTGTCTCGTTGTCAGCGGTTTGATTTGCGGCGGGTGCCCAACAGCATGATGGCGGCGCATTTAAAATCAATTTGCGCCCAAGAAAATATCGCATCAGATGACGCCGCCATAGAACGGCTGGCACGGGCGGCAGAAGGGTCTGTCCGTGATGGCCTGTCTTTATTGGACCAAGCAGCAGCATTAACCGCCGATCAGATCAGTGATGATGCGGTGGCCTCTATGTTGGGGCAAGCCGGGCGCGGGCAATCGCTTGATATGGTGACCATGGCCTTGGCTGGTGATGCGGCAGGCGCGATGGAAAGCCTAGGGCAAGCCGTGGGCCGCGGGGCTGAACCGCTGATGGTCATCAATGATATGCTTGATCTGTTGCATATGGCGACACGGCTGGCGGCTGGCGGGCATGTGGATGATGCCCCTGAAGGCGAACGTGATCAACTCACCGCGATGGCTGAAAATGCTGGGATCGCGAAATTAGGGCGGGCATGGCAGATCACTCTAAAAGGTCATGGTGAGGTTTCATCCTCACCCAATCCTCATGCGGCGGCTGATATGGTGTTGATCAGATTGGCCCATGTTGCGCCGATGCCGACCCCTGCTGATTTAGTCAAAAAACTGGAACAAATCCCGCCTAATGCCATTTCAGGGGGCGTGTCGAGTGGTACGCCGAGACAAGAGTCAACAGGGCGTCCTGCGCCATCTTCAACCCCTTCGGCAGAAGCCGCATCAGACCCTGATCCTGAACCTGAGCCTGCCCCCGCCCCCGCGTCTGTCGTTAAGCCAGCACCTGATCCTGTATCGCCTGCACCATTGGCGTCACCGCCTCAATCCCAAGCACCTTTATCCCAAACGCCTTTATCTATGCCCAATGACCTGAATGAATTGGTCGCGCTGTTTGAACATCAAGGGGAATTGATTCTCGCCAATCAAATCAGGCTGAATTTAAAAATCGTGCGTTTTGATGAAGGCGTTGTCGAATATGATCAATCGAGCCAAATCGCTGAAAACACCATGACGGATATCACCCGCTTGTTGCATCAATGGACAGCGGTGAAATGGGTGATCACGCCTACAGAATCCATGGGCGGCCGCACATTAGATGAACGTGAGCAAGATCAAAAACAGGCTGAGATTGCGGCCATTTCAACCCATCCTTTGGTGGCGGCGACATTGGAACGGTTCAATGGCGCAAC
>WTHX01000032.1:18215-23451 GCA_011522975.1 Alphaproteobacteria bacterium
TGAAACGGATGGTCTTGAAACTGATTTGGGTGTGATGCATCTTAATGATGACAACCAAGGAGGCCCCCCTTATGCGTAATCTGGCCAGCATGATGCAAAAAGCCAAAGAAGTTCAAAACCGCTTGGCTGAATTAAAAGAAGAATTGGCTGACCAACGCTTCCATGTTTCGGCTGGTGGTGGGGCGGTCGAAGTGGAAGCCGATGGCAAAGGTAATATCTTAAACCTCAAATTATCGCCTGATATTGTGGGGCTGAACAGCGCTGAAGATGTTGAGATGTTGCAGGATTTGATTCTGGTAGCGGTTAATCAAGTGCGGGCAGAAGCCGAAGATGCGCGGGCTGAAAAAATGAAAGAGATCACAGGTGGTTTGCCGCTGCCCCCTGGGCTTGATCTGCCGATTTAAATTTCACTTCATGCGATTGTTGAGCGCCTCATGTCTTTTGTAAATCCCCTTGATCAATTGATTCGCCGTTTGGCGCGACTGCCTGGATTTGGGACACGTTCTGCCCGCCGGGCGGTGCTGCATTTAATGAAGAACCGCGATAGCCTGATGTTGCCATTGGCCAATGATATGGCTGATGTCGCAAGGCATGTGCGGGCTTGCGCCGAATGCGGGAATTTTGACACAGATGACACTTGCCGTATTTGCCGCAACCCTGATCGGGACCAAACCCGCATTTGTGTGGTTGAAGATGTGGCCGATCTCTGGGCAATGGAACGGGCGGGGGTTTTTTCGGGGCGCTACCATGTCTTAGGCGGGGTGATGAGCGCGATTGACGGCATCGGCCCTGACCAATTGCGGATTAATTATCTGGTTGAAAAAGTCACAAACGGGTCTGTGGCAGAAGTGATTCTGGCCACCTCAGCAACGGTTGATGGCCAAACCACAGGTCATTATATTGCTGAAAAACTGGAAGCGGTGAAAGTTAATGTCACCCGCTTGGCCCATGGTGTGCCCGTTGGCGGTGAGCTGGATTACCTTGATGATGGGACTTTAGCCCAAGCCATGCGCGCCCGCCGCCAGATAGACGATTAATCGTCCAAATTTGGCAATTGCGGTGTGACGCCTGGGGCAGGTGTCGATTGCGGTGTTGTCGCCACAGGCTCATCCGCCATTTCAACCTGTTCAATGGTCTCACTTCGGCGGGTGATCTTATGGGTTGATGTGGTGATCTCATGGATGTCTTTTTGCGCCAGGCTAAAATGTTGGTTTAAATTAGCGACACGTTTATCAAGCCGCATAATATCTTCCATCAATTTGCCAACTTCGGCTTGAATGACGGTCGCTTGTTCACGCATTTTGACGTCCCGCAAAATTGCCCGCACGGTATTGAGTGTTGCCATCAATGTGGTGGGGGAGGCGATATAGACGCGCTTTTTGAAACTATCTTCAACCGCTTTGGTCATGGTGGTATGAAACTCACCATAGACGGCTTCGGATGGTAAAAACAGGATGGCGCTTTCGGCTGTCTCACCTGTGATGATGTATTTCGAAGCAATGTCATTGACATGTTTGCTGAGCGCCGCGGCCATTTTTTTGCGGGCGGCTGCTTTTTCACCCTCATCACGGGCTTCCCCCAATTCATACCATGCTTCAAGCGGGAATTTGGCATCAATCACAATCGGGCCCGGCGGGTTGGGCAGGTTCAACAGGCAATCAGGACGCGAACCATTCGAAAGGCTGGCTTGAAACTGATAGGCATTGGGCGGCAAGACCTGTTGCACCAGATTTTCAAGTTGCATTTCACCATAGGCCCCGCGGGCTTGTTTGTTCGACAGAACATTTTCAAGGCGGGTGGTTTGCGCCGACAGTTCATTCAATGAGGCTTGGGCTTTATCGATCACCGCAAGGCGGGTTTGCAGATCGCCAAGTTTTTGGCCTGTTGCCTCGGCTTGCTTGCGGAGGTTTTCAGTCAGGTTGCGTTCTTGGTTTTGCAATTGTGTGGTGACATGCTGTTGCAGATTCCCTGCCATCAAGGCGATTTGATCCAATTGGCCTTTTAATGCCCCCATCGCTTCTTGATCTTGGGCAGGTTGCGGTTTTTGCCCTTTCATCACCAGCATCATGACAACAGCCATCAAGCCAAGGATCAAAATGATCAATATCACCGTCAGCATATCCATTATGGTATCCTTTGCAGGTATCAATTGTGATAACGTCTTTCAGGCTTGACCTTGGGTCATGGTTTCTCTACCCAATGGGAAAGGCCTTATGATGAATATATCCTAGCATAATTATTGCAGGTTTATAGCCTCATGATCTTGAAGTTGATGGAGCGTTTGTGATGGCAATCATGCCAATTGTATTGATCCCTGACCCTGTCTTGCGGCAAGTGGCAACCCCTGTTGACGGGGTTGATGACGGCATCCGTCAATTGATGGATGATATGCTGGAGACCATGTATGACGCGCCAGGCATTGGGCTTGCCGCGCCACAGATTGGCGTCTCAAAGCGGGTGATTGTCATGGATTGCAGTGATGATGACGACCGCCCTGAACCTATCAAAATGGCCAATCCTGAGATTATTACTCTATCGGATGAAAAAAGCACCATGGAAGAAGGGTGTTTGTCGATCCCTGACCATCGCGGGGACGTCACCCGCCCCAGTGCCATCACCGTGCGTTATCTAGATGAAGATAACACCCCTCAAGAATTATCCTGTGACGGCTTATTGGCGGTATGTATCCAGCATGAGGTCGATCATCTCAACGGCGTCATGTTTATCGATTACCTGTCGCGCCTGAAGCGCGATATGATTATCAGGAAAATGACCAAAGAAGCCCGCCTAGCCAAAGGGGCATAACCCAATGGACAGCCCCGTTTCATCACGTTTGGTTTTTATGGGAACGCCTGAATTTGCCGTGCCGTCATTAAAGCGGCTGGCCAAAGACCATGACGTGTTGGCGGTGTATTGTCAGCCGCCTCGCCGCCAAGGTCGGGGGATGAAATTTCGTCCATCGCCTGTGCATCAAGCCGCCCTTGATCTGGGAATTGAGGTGCGTTGCCCCTTAAAATTTGATGATGAAGACATCGCGTATTTGTCCGGCCTTAACCCTGATTTTCTGGTGGTGGTGGCTTATGGCATGATTCTGCCGCAAGCGGTTCTGGATATCCCCTCCAAAGCCCCGATCAATGGCCATGCTTCGATCTTACCGCGGTGGCGGGGGGCAGCGCCGATCCATCGGGCGATTGAACAAGGGGATAAAGAGACAGGCGTCACCGCCATGGTGATGCAGGCTGGGCTTGATACTGGCCCGATGCTGAAGATTGAAAAAACAGCCATCACCACAACCGATACAACAGGCAGTCTGCATGACAGGCTGGCGGATATAACCGCACATGTTCTGGCTGAAACTCTATCGTCGTTTGATCAATTGGACCCCACCCCCCAAGATGAAGACCAAGTGACATGGGCGGAGAAAATCACCCCCCAAGAAGCCGAAATAGATTTCACTCAGCCCTATGAGGTGATTGACCAGCGGGTGCGGGCGTTTTCACCTTTCCCGGGGTCATGGGTTTCTTTAGGGGGCGATGGTCAACCTATGCGATTGAAAGTCAAAGAAATTACCCCTGCTGAAGGCAAGGGTTTACCTGGTCAAGTCATGGGCAAAGGGGCAAATGGCGGGCCCGTTGTGGCGTGCCAAGATGCCAGCGTTGAATTGCTGCGGGTTCAGCCCCCGGGCAAGCCTGTCATGGATGGGCGTGATTTTCTTAATGGTTATGAAATGCCCAAAGAAATTAAGCAGGGCTAGATTAAATAAGGGCCAATTTTAATAAGGGATGATTAATGCCGCGGTTTAAAATCACCATTGAATATGATGGCACAGGGCTGGTGGGCTGGCAGCGGCAGGATAACGGCCCATCGGTTCAAGCTGCTTTGGAAAAAGCCGCCGCAGCAATCACAGGCCAGCGGTATGATGTTTTGATACAAGGCGCGGGGCGCACCGATGCAGGGGTGCATGCGCTGGGGCAGGTGGCGCATTTTGATTTGCAGCAGGATTTTGACCCTTACCGGATGCCATTGGCGTTCAATGCCCATTTGCCAGACGCGATTAGGGTGACCGATGCGGAACAGGTTGATGATGATTTTCATGCCCGTTTTCATGCCACGGCACGGGCTTATCGTTATCGCATTTTAAACAGGCGTGTTGCCTCGGCGATTGAGCGAGGGTTTGTCTGGCATATCCATCACCCGCTTGATCGTGATGCCATGCAAGCCGCCGCCGACCGGCTGATTGGCAGTCATGATTTTTCAACCTTCCGCGCCACCCATTGTCAGGCGTTATCGCCAGTGAAAACACTTGATGTCTTGCGGATCGAAGACGAACCCCAAGGCCTTGCCGTCATTGCAGAAGCGCGGTCATTTCTGCATCATCAGATCAGGAATATCACCGGCACATTAGTGCAAGTGGGCTTGGGCAAATGGACCGCCGATGATGTCAGTGATGCGCTGGCGGCCAAATCCCGTGCCGCTGGCGGGCCAACCGCGCCGCCTGACGGGCTGTATTTAACGTCAGTGTCTTATGATGGCGTGCCTGAGGAAAAGGATTAACCTAACCTTGATTTAACTGGGTCGGATTTAATTGGGGCCCGATTTAACTGGGGGTCGGCAGGCTAGGGTGAATAAAGGTGATGATCATCGCGCCGATAATCAATTCCAGCACCAAGGCCAAAAACACCATCCCAGCCCCGACAACACCGCCGCGACCAAGGGATTGTGTCGCCACAGACCACGCCGCCCAGATCATCCAAAGCGCGATGGGGAAAATCATAATCTGCAGGGTTTGATCATCAACCATGCCTGCAAATAGCGTGATGCTCATCATCAAGAGAACACGCAGGTTACCGACCCAAGTGAAGGCCGTAATAAAGGGCTGATAGCGCCCTGCCAGACTGGTGCGATTCAAAATCGCATGGCTGACCACAGGGTAAGACAGGGTATCGATCACGGTGATGAAAAAGAACAACAACATGGTCGTAATTTCAGTAAAGCCCAGAATCAACACACCGTTGAATAAAGTGATCAACAACCGGAACCACAAGGCTTGCCAGATCGCTGTCGCATCATGGGGATGGCCTTTGGGATGATTGGCACCATCAAGCGGATGCACCGCACGGATCGCCAGCCTAAGCCCATAGGTAATGCCGTTAATAATCGCTGAAAATCCTGGGGGTGAAGGGATCATAAACTTACCTTTAATCAAAATACCGTATGAGGATTTGACGGTAAATTT
>WTHX01000165.1 GCA_011522975.1 Alphaproteobacteria bacterium
GGATTAATCTTATTTGTTGCCGCGTTTGGCCATCAATAAACTGCCGCCAATCACGCATAAAGACACCATGACGATCATAATCGTGGCAATAGCGTTAATTTCAGGCGTAACGCCAAGGCGGACTTTTGAGAAAACCACAATCGGCAAGGTTGAACTGCCAGGGCCAGATACAAAACTGGCAATCACCAGATCATCAAAACTTAAGGTAAAGGCCAAAAGCCACGCCGCGATCACAGATGGCGCGATCATGGGCAAGGTGATGGTCAGAAAGATTTGCGGCTGGCGTGCGCCCAAATCACGGGCGGCGTCCTCGACATCCAAATCAAATTGCCGCAATCGGGCTTGCACCACCACGGCAGCAAAACACATCCCAAAGGTTGCATGGGCAATGATGATTGTGTCCAGCCCACGTCCTGCGGGCCAGCCAAAAAATGTTTCCATGGCAATAAACAACAGCAACATCGAAAGCCCTGTGACGACTTCAGGCATCACCAATGGGGCTGAAGCCATAACGCTGAGGGCAAGGCGTCCACCAAAATTGCCAAAGCGGGTAAAGGCCAAAGCAATCAACACCCCAAAAAAGGTTGATAGGCTCGCCGCCCATACCGCCACCCATAGCGATTTGCCAACCGCCGATAACAATTGATCATTGCTTAATAACGATAAATACCATTTGGTCGAAAACCCAGCCCAGACAGACACCAATTTGCTGTCATTAAAACTATAGATCATCATCAAGACGATAGGGATATAAAGGATACCAAACCCCAGAATGCCAAGCCAAATGATAGGATAGGGGATGCGTTTAAACATTATGCCCCTCTTTATCAATGCGCCCATCTTGATAACGCGCCAGAATAATCGGCAGGGTCAAGATCGCCAGCAAAATCATGGCAATGGCCGCGGCAACAGGCCAATCACGGTTGCGGAAAAACTCAGTCCATAAAACTTTACCCAGCATCATTTGTTCAGGACCGCCCAATAAGGCAGGGATCACAAATTCACCCACGGCGGGAATAAAGACCAGTAAACATCCTGCTAAAATGCTCGGCAGACTATGGGGCAGGACCACGGTTCTGAAGATTTGTACCCCTCGTGCCCCTAAATCTGCCGCCGCTTCGATCAAGGCATCATCCAGCCGCACTAATGACGCATAAAGCGGCAAGATCATCAACGGCAGATAAGTCAGCAGCATGCCCATATAAATGGAAAAATCTGTTTGCATCATTTGAATAGGGCTGTCGATCACACCCAAGGCCAATAAGGCTGAATTGATAAAGCCATTGGGGTTTAAAAGCCCAATCAGCGCATACATACGCAATAGGCTTGATGTCCAAAACGGCAGCATCACCAAAACCAGCAAAATCAGCCGCATTTTTTCATCAGATCGCGCGATCCACCAAGCGATTGGATAGGCAAAGAACAAACAAATTAAAGTTGAGAAAAACGCCAATCGAAGGCTGTTGAGTGTTGGGCCCAAATAATCAGGCAAATAGTCATAAAGCAGGCGATAGTTATCAAGGTTAAAATTATGGCTAAACCCACCATCATCAAACCCCCATAACGGATCATAGGGCGGCACCCCACGGCGGGCGGTGGTGAATGACACTTGAAGCATTTCAACCAATGGCGCCAAGAAGAAGACCGCAAGCCAAAAAAGCGGGATCAAAATCACCAATTTGCGGCCGTGACGTGTGATAAACCCGGTCATGGCTTAGCCTGTCAGCACAATCGTGTGTTGCGCTTGAAAACTAGCATAGCCTGTTTCATCCCAATCAAGAGGGCTGTTTTCAGGGCTGTTTTGCTGATGAATTTTGAGCATTTGCCCTTGTTCTGTCAGCACCCGATAATAGGTCGCCACCCCGGTATAGGCGATGTCTTCAACCGTGACTTTTAGGCAATTGCCGGAGGATTTTTTGCGGCTCAAGGTGATCTTTTCAGGGCGAATGGCAACAGTGACGTCATGGCCTTTGGTGAAATCCTGTTCCGTAATAGCAGAAAGCGTCACCCCGCCGATATCCAATTGAACCTGATTGCTTTTCTGGCTTTTGATCGTGGCATCCAGAAAACTGACACTGCCTAGAAAATCAGCGATAAATTTATTGGCAGGTTTTTCATAAAGCATCCGCGGGCGGTCAACCTGAACCAAACCGCCATTATCCATCACCCCAATGCGATCCGCCAATACCATGGCTTCTTCTTGGTCATGGGTGACCACCATAAACGTCGTCCCCAATTGTTCTTGCAAAGAGACCAGTTCAAATTGCGTATCTTCACGGAGCTTTTTATCCAATGCCGCCAAAGGCTCATCCAAGAGCAGTAATTTAGGCCGCCGTGCCAAAGCACGCGCCAGCGCAACCCGCTGGCGTTGCCCCCCAGAAAGTTGATGGGGCTTTCTGTTGCCATAGCCTTCAAGCCGCACCATACGGAGCAATTCATTGACACGATCGTCAAGCGCTTGGCCTGAGATACCAGCACGCACCAGACCATAGCCAATGTTTTTGGCAACAGAATAATGCGGAAATAATGCGTAATTCTGAAACATGATATTGACGGGACGGTCAGCAGGATCAACCCCCGCCATGTCTTGGCCATCAATTTCCACCGTCCCGCTATCAGGGCGTTCAAACCCTGCCAGCATGCGGAGAAGGGTGGTCTTACCCGACCCAGATGCCCCCAAAAGGCAAAACAATTCCCCTTGATCAATTTCAAGGTCAACAGCATCAACAGCGCGGACGTCACCAAAAGACTTGCTGACTTGGTTCAGTCGAATAAAAGGTGGCATACGCCCCTCCATACACTGTTTTGCGGGGTTGTTATTCTTGTAAAATAAAAGACCAACCCGAAAAGGATTGGTCTTTTATCAAAATTATTTAATTCCCTGTTGAGAAACGTGACCATACACGGTTGATGGTGCGGTCAAGTTTGGCGCTATAGACAGGAATAACAAAGAGTTTCTGCGCCGCGGCATCTGTTGGGTAAATCCCTGGATGTTCAAGGATTTCAGGGTCAATATTGGCTTTCGCCGCTTCATTGCCGCTGGCATACCAAACATAATTGACGTTATTGGCCGCCACATCAGGACGCATCATGTAATCAACAAACTTATAGGCGTTGTCCAAATTAGCTGCATCTTTTGGCAGGGCGAACACATCAAACCACATATTGGTGCCTTCATCAGGGATCACGTAATTGATGACATGACCGTTTTCGGCTTCTTCGGCACGATAAGCGGCTTGGAACGCATCACCTGACCACATAATCGCGGCGCAAATATCACCATTGGCCATGTCATTGATCGACTGGCTTGAATGGATATACCGCACATGAGGGCGAACGGAGTTAAGAACTTCCCCTGCGGCTTCAAAGTCTTTGCGATCGGTGCTGGTGCCATTTTTGCCCAAATATGCGATGACATTCGGCAGGACATCGGTTGGGGCATCCAGAATGGCAATCCCGCAATCTTCGAGTTTTGAGGCATATTTTGGATCAAGTACCAAAGACCAACTGTTTGTTGGGGCATCCGCGCCCAGACGATCTTGGACCATCTTTTCATTATAGGCGATCCCTGTGGTGCCCCACATATAGACCAGACCAGCGTTTGACGTGCCAAGCATATTGTCAGCCTGCGCCTGAATAGCAGCATTTTGGTTGCCGGCATTGGCCAGACGTGACAGATCCATGTCCTGATATGCGCCTGCTTCACGGCCACGCGCCAAGAAATCAGCGGTTGGTACAACAATGTCATACCCTGAAGACCCCGCCAGCATTTTGGCTTCTAAAACTTCGTTGCTGTCATAGACATCATAGGTGACGTCAATACCTGTTTCGGCTTCAAAATTAGCAATTGTATCTTCAGCGATATAATCAGACCAATTGTAGATATTGAGTTTGCCGTCAGCCAATGCAGCAGAACTGGCCAGCGCAAACATAGTTGCTGTGGTGAATAATTTTTTCATGAAATCCTCCCATTCATATTCAAAAAGATTAACCCGAAGTTTTGTGAAGTAAAACTAAATTATCCATGTTTCGGGATAAAAAACTTAAGCCATACGGCGGGCTATAACCCGACCTAAAACAAGCCCTGCCGTCAAAAACACCATAAACCCAAGTCCATCTGATGGATTCAATAAAGCCGAAGCAACAGCAGGTCCCGGGCAAAGCCCTGATATACCCCAACCAATCCCAAATAAGGCCGAGCCAATTAATAATGGCTTATCAATATTCTGGGTTAAAGGCAGTTTGAACGCATCGGCGAAGACAGGCTTTGAACGCTTTTTGATCAGCATAAAACCAATGGCATTGACAACAACACCGCCGCCCATAACAAAGGCCAATGACGGGTCCCACACACCAAATAGATCAAGGAAACCTGCTACTTTAGACGGGTCAAGCATCCCAGCCAACGCCAGACCAGCCCCAAAAATAACACCGCTTATAAGGGCAAAAATAATGGTCATTTCAGCCTCCTATAAAACGTGCCGGATTAGGGCAACAGTGATAATGGCGGTGGCCATAAATGTCATAACAGCGGCTAAGGACCGTGTTGAAAACCGCGCCAGCCCGCAAATTCCATGGCCAGAGGTGCAACCAGAGCCAATTGCTGTGCCAAGACCAACAATCAAGCCGCCCAGCATCAACAATGGGCCTTGGGCAACAGGTCTGATTTCAATCCCTTGGCCTGTCACCATCATCACCACAAAAGGGCCTAGGATGGTGCCAAGAATAAAAGCAAGACGCCAAGGCAATTCTGATTTGTTTTGATGGCTTTGGGTCAACCCCGCCAGAATGCCGCTGATCCCCATTACGCGTCCTGAAAACGCCATTAAAATCAAAGCAGCACCACCGATCATCACCCCACCAAAGAGTGACATCAAAGGTGTAAAATGGTCAAAATCAATGGTCATATTATCCCCCATAACCCCAAAATTAAATTGAAGACATATTATAAATTTGATCGCGTATTTCTCAACAATAAACCGTTGTTAAGCCTTGTTTATTCATGCCAATTGGCTTTTGCGTCTTTCGCGCCAGATGGTGAACAACCCTGCGGATACAATTATCCCGCCGCCCACAACAATCGGGATGGTGATCACTTCACCAAAAACAAAAACACCGATCATTGAGGCGAATAACAATTGCAAATATGAAAACGGCTGAAGGCTAGATGCTTCTGCAATCTCAAGGGCTTTGATCATGGTGTAATGCCCGCCAGCCCCTGTGATGCAGAGGATCAGCATCCAAACCCAATCCATTCCTTGCGGCATCGACCAAAAGAACGGACCAATTAAACTGCTGATCAATAATCCGCCAATCCCTGTCCAGAAAAAACTGGTCTCACCGCTATCGCTTCGGGCGACATATCGTGTCATGATGTTATACATGGCAAACAGCGCTGCCGATAACAACGGTAATAATGACATTGGGTCAAAAACACTGCTGCCCGGCTGGACAATCACAACAACCCCTAAAAACCCTGAAAGCACAGCCAATCCACGCGCCCAGCCGACCTTTTCACCTAAAATGGGGATGGAAAATAACGTCACAAAGACAGGATAACTGGCGAAAACAACATGGGTGTTCACAAGACCCAGTTCAGCAAATTGATAGGCCGCCAAGATCACCTGCGCGCCTAACAGAATCCCGCGTCCCAATTGCAAAAACGGCATATTGGTTTTGGCTGCGGATTTGATGCCCTTTTGCCGAGACACCAAGGCCAAGACAAAAATAGCAAAAGCCCAATACCGGATCATAACAATGCTCATGGCATTGTATTGGCCGGCAAGATATTTCGAAATGCCATCCTGACTGGCAAAAATCAGCATGGTGATAAAGAATAAAATGACAGCTTTGGGGTAATTTTGAACGGCTTTATTCAAAGGATAAGGCTTTCATGGCTAAAGCGATCACAGGGCATTAAGATTGTCATCAACCACGGTCTTGCTGTTTTGGCCACAAAGCGGGCAATGAAAACTTTTTTTGGAAATATCTTCGTCGATATTCATCGTTGGATATGTCCAATAATAATGGCAATGACCGCAGGTCAGATGCCAAATCACCTCTCGATGGGCGCGGATGGATTTTTCGTCACTGCTCATTTTAAATTCTCATTTCTTGAGGCAAAACAAAACCCCATAATAAAATCTTAGCAAATTTTTTGCTTAATGGTGGGATAATTCAACCTTCTGATTAGATTTTCTCACCTTCGGTCAGGGTCACGATCACGGCGGTGATGATGATGAACCCAGCGCCAATCCATTGAAACCAAACCATTGTCTCTCCCAAAAAGATCGAGGCTGAGATCACCGCGCAAAAGACTTCGGAAAGCATCAATATCCCCACAACAGCAGGGGAGATATATTGCGTCACCCTGAAGATCAGCAACATGGCTGGCAAGAAGATTAGGCAAGAGGCGATAATGCCGACAGGCAATGCTTTGGCCATGGAGTACAATTCAGGCACTGGCAGGCCCATGATCAAAACACCGATAAGCCCCACCAAGACGGCAAAACTGTAATGGCTTAAATTAAGGGCCAGATAATTGGCTTTCGGGTAGCGCCGCACCAAAACAGAACCAATCGACCAAAAAATCCCTGATAAAAACCCCCAGATATCAGTCGGGTCTAATTGCAGGTCAAAGACATTAAGGTTCATGATCAAAGCCAGCCCCAAAAGCCCCAATCCATGGGCCAGCCATAACACAGGCCTGCCACGTTCACCCAAAAACAAAATGCCCAAAATAGATGACCACAATGGCGTCAAGTAAAACAACAGCGTGGTTTTGGTCACCGACCCGACCAATAGGCCCAAAGTGTAGAACATGAATCCCAGACCAACGGTCAATCCAGCCCAGAAATACAATCCATAATGGGCACGGTCTTGGATTAATGTTCGGCCACTTACCGCCATCAATAATGGAATAGGCATCAAGATAAAGAATGTATTGGCCCATAAAGATTGCAGACCAAAACTTTCAATCATCCGTAACGGAATCCACAACAGCCCCCAAACAGATGTACACAGAAAAACAGAGATCATCGCTGTTTTCTTTTCCATTTGTTTATCGAGAAGCGTGAACATCAGGCTGGTTTCTGGGCTAGGATTTGCAGGGTCGCCGCTTCGCCTTGATGGCGCGTGCCTTCAGTGAGGTGACGGCGGGTTTCTTGCAATAAGATGATATTGAAATCAGCAAAATTAT
>WTHX01000003.1 GCA_011522975.1 Alphaproteobacteria bacterium
GCCCTGCGCATCTCCGCCTTGCGGTTGGCCGCCTTGCGGTTGACCGTCTTGTGCTTCGCCTTGCGCGTCACTGTCCTGAGCTTCACCCTCTGAAGCATCGGCCTCTGGCCCGTCGCCCGGCGCGCTTTCATCGGCAGCCTCAGCCGCGTCATCATTGGCCGCCATATTGTCGGGACTGCCGATTTTCATATCGGGCGGCATGAAATAGCTTTCAAAGCACTCCTCAAAAGCCTGCTTTTCATATTCCGTCTTGGCCAGACTATGGCCCAGCGCATGCTTCAGCAACGTGCGGTCGCCTATGCCGATCTCATCAATGACCGCCGCCGCGTCAATCGCCTCGGCCGGTGAGACCTGAATATCGGCGGCGCGCAGGATACGGAGGAAATCGGCAATCATAAGACAGCCTATTGAATGGGCGTGTCGGGCGTCATTTGCGTCTCGCGCATCAGCCGCGCCAGCTCCGCCTCGACATTTTCAATATCGGATTTAAACTTCAGCAAAACATTCAGCGTGTTTTTCACAAACTCGCTGTCCAGCACCGCCATATTCAACAGCACCACCGTGCGCGCCCAATCAATGGTCTCGCTGACGGCGGGCGGCTTTTTCAAATCCATATCGCGCACGGCCTGCACGAAATCGACAATATGGCCGCGCAGCGTCGCGTCCAATTCCGGCACGCGCGCTTGCAGGATACTGTTCTCGCGCGCCGCATCGGGAAACGGAATATAAAGATGCAGGCAGCGCCGCTTCAGCGCATCGCCGATCTCGCGCGTATTGTTGGAGGTCAAAAACACAAGCGGCGGCACTTTCGCCTTCACCGTACCAAGCTCGGGAATGGAGATTTGGTAATCCGACAGGATTTCCAACAAAAACGCCTCGAACTCATCATCCGATTTGTCGATCTCATCGATCAACAGCACCGTGCCGTTTTCGCTTTTCAGTGCTTGCAGCAAGGGCCGCGTTTGCAGGAATTGCTCGGAGAAAAACACATCCTCAAAACCGCCCAAGCGGCTCATCGACTCGTCCAAACTTGTCGCGCCCTGCATCACATCGCCGAGCTTTTCTTTCAGCACTTGCGTGTAGAGAAGCTGCTTGCCGTATTGCCATTCATACAGCGCTTTGGATTCATCCAAGCCCTCATAGCATTGCAGGCGTATCATATCGAGGCCGAGATATTCTGCCGTCGCCTTGGCAAGCTCGGTTTTACCGACGCCGGGCGGGCCTTCCACCAATAGCGGTTTTTCCAGCTTTTGCGCCAAAAACAAGGCCGTGGCAATTTGCTCGTCGGACACATAACCGAGCTTTTCATAACCGCTCAGTATAGCTTCAATGGCGTCGCGCGCCGGGTTTTTACTCTTTGTCATGGGCTGGAAGATAGCACACAGGCCTTATATGACCAGATAAATGCGCTGCGCCGTTTCGCCCTAGCGGGCCTGCTGCAAAACCGTCAACAGTCCGGGCGTCGCATAGCCATCGGCCACCAAACCGCGATCCTTTTGAAAGGCACGCACCGCGGCAATGGTTTGACGGCCCAAGACGCCGTCAATATCACCCGTATCATATCCCGCCACGCGAAGGCTGCGTTGCAGGTCAGATATTTCAGACGGCTTGAGCGGCCGGTCGGCCATCGGCCAGTCGCGCGAAAACGGGGCCGCGCCGGAAAAACGCTCAGACAAATGCGCCACTGCCAGCGCATAAGCGGGGGCCGTGTTGTAGCGCAATATGGTGCGGAAATTTTTCGTTACCAGAAACACCGGCCCGCGTAAGCCTGCGGGGGCGAAAATCGACACATCGCCCAGCCCATCATCAAGCTTGTGCGACAGCCCTTTGACGCCCAAATCGCGCCAATGAGACACGGGTTTCGGTTGTTTCAACTTGGCTTCGGAGAAATCGAAATCACCCGGCACGCTGACCTCAAAGCCCCAAATAAGGCCGCGCTTCCAGCCCATGCGCTTTAAATAATAGGCGCTCGAGGCCAGCGCGTCGCGCGGCTCGGTCCAGATGTTTTTGATGCCGTCGCCCGTGCCGTCGGCCGCATAGCCCTCATAAGTGGTCGGAATAAACTGCGTATGCCCCATCGCGCCGGCCCAACTGCCTTTGAAATCGCCCAAGGTGACATGGC
>WTHX01000024.1 GCA_011522975.1 Alphaproteobacteria bacterium
CTTCAGCACCATTGTCATGGCGGTGGCTTTATGGTTGGGGCGGATGATTTATGATCAGGATTTGATCTATTCGGGCTTGTTCCAGGATGCGTTTGCGCTGGCGGCATTGATTATTTTAGGGACGCTGTCTTATTTCAGCGTTGCGTTTTTATCAGGGGCATTGCCGCGTGAAATTTGGGCTGAGATGCGGCGCGGTAAAGCATCATAACTGCAGATGGGCTCAAGAAAGGCTTGACCATCGCCAATGGCATCGTCAAAAGAGTGATATTCCTTTGTTAAAGCGGCTTATCATTTGATGAATTAAGGATTGATTATGCGACGTATTTTTTCAGGCATCCAACCGACAGGCAATTTGCATTTGGGCAATTATCTGGGCGCCATTCAAAATTGGGTAAAATTGCAGGATGATTTTGAATGCATTTATTGTGTTGTCGATCTGCACGCCATCACCGTGCCGCAAGACCCTGTAGAATTGACAAAAAGCACCCGCGAAGTGGCGGCGAGTGTTCTGGCAGCGGGGATTAACCCTGAAACGTCAATTTTGTTCAATCAATCGCAAGTCCCGCAACATGCGGAATTGGCGTGGATTTTTAATTGTGTTGCACGATTGGGCTGGCTCAACCGCATGACGCAGTTCAAAGAAAAAGCAGGCAAGAATCGTGAAAATGCAACCGTTGGTCTTTATGCTTATCCGACACTGATGGCGGCTGATATTTTGGCGTATAAAGCCACCCATGTGCCGGTGGGTGACGATCAAAAACAGCATTTGGAATTAACCCGCGATATCGCCCAAGCCTTTAACGCCATGTATGGTGAGGAGTTTTTCCCTCTGCCTGAACCGCAAATCTTGGGCAAAGCCACCCGGGTGATGAGCCTGCGCGATGGCAATGCCAAGATGAGCAAATCAGACCCGTCAGAATATTCACGCATTACCATGACCGATGATGCTGATGCCATTATGACCAAAATTAAAAAAGCCAAAACAGACCCTGAACCACTGCCAAGTGAAGCAGATGGTTTGGAAGGCCGCCCCGAAGCACGCAATTTGGTGTCTATTTATGCGGCTTTGGCAGAATGCTCTGTTGATGATGTTTTGGCCGAATATGGCGGTCAGGGCTTTGGTGTCTTTAAGCCTGCCCTTGCTGAAGTTGCGATTGCAAAATTAGCGCCAATTACTGATCAGATGAATGTCTATATGCAGGACCCTCAGCAAATTGATGCGATTTTAAAAGATGGGGCTGAACGTGCCCATGCCATCGCGCAACCAATTATGGGCGATATTCGCCGTCTGACAGGGTTTTTAGGCGCCAGTTTAGGGTAATATATCTAAACCATCGTCTTTTTTTGCCCCGTGGTTGTATCAACGCACCGTCAGGCTTATATTAAGATCATAGAGTTGCTATTCCGTCAGGAGCAAAAAATGTTTATCCAAACCGAAGATACGCCAAACCCATCAACGCTTAAGTTTATCCCTGGTGTTGAAGTCATGGCTCAAGGCACCATGCATTTTTCTGCCATTGGGGATGCGTCTTCGTCACCTTTGGCCCGTCGTCTTTTTGGGGTTGAAGGGGTCAGCAGTGTATTTCTGGGCAGTGATTTTGTATCCATCACCAAAGATGACAGCCGTGAATGGTTCACCATCAAGCCAGGTGTTCTGGCCGCGATCATGGAACATTTTGCCAGTGGCATGCCGGTGATCGAAGATAGTGCCTCTGATACATCCGAAACCTCTGATGAAGATGATGACGATACCGTCAAACAGATTAAACATCTTTTGGATACACGGGTTCGTCCCGCTGTTGCCATGGATGGCGGTGATATTGTTTTCCATTCTTTTGATGATGGGGTTGTAACGCTGTTCATGCAGGGGGCTTGCGCCGGTTGCCCAAGTTCGACCGCGACATTAAAAATGGGCATTGAAAATATGCTTCGGCATTACATCCCCGAAGTTCAGGAAGTGCGCGCGGCCAATTAATGTTTTTAATTTAGGCGCATCAAATGGCAGCCCTTCAAAAAACACACCGTAATTTTGTTGTTATCATCATAGGTCTTGTGGCTATCCAACTTGGCATAACAGGATTGCTGGGGTGGAAGCCATCTTTTGAAGCAGGATATTTTACTGATGATGCACCGGTCAGCAGTGATGAGACCGATGAGGTTTTTGATGCGGAACGATTAAGGGCGTTGGAAGCGATTTTGGCACCTGCCCCTGTTTTGGCATGGTCAAATACGGAACAACAAGGCGACGTGCCCCAAGGCTTGGCTTCAGTTTCAAGTGTTCTGTCTTTTGCGGATAATCAGATCAAAGACGATGATGTTGCTGCGGTTGAACATAAAGAAGACCCAGCGATCAAAACAGAAACCCCGGAACGTGAAACAGCATTATCACCTGAATTGGATAATCAAGTTGCCCGGCTTGAACTGGCCTTTAATCAAACGGCCCCTTCTGTTCAATCCACCGCCAATAAGCCACCATTGCTGATTGAGCCGATTTATTTTGCAACCCTGCCTGATCTGTCGTCATTATCAGCCGATCAACGCAAAAAACGATTTGTGGCGATAATGCTACCTTTGATCCTGCGGTCTAATCAGGAATTAAAAGACCGCCGTGAGCAGGTGAAGCGTCTTATTGCAGCGCGAGATTTAGAAAAACTGCAACAATGGGCACAATTATATCGCATCAAAAATCAGCCCAAGGATATTGACGCCTTAGGCGCAGCATTATTGGAACGGGTGAATACCGTGCCTGTGTCGATCGCACTGGGGCAAGCGGCTATCGAATCAGGTTGGGGCACTTCACGTTTTGCCTTGCAAGGAAATGCTTTATTTGGGCAATGGGCTTGGTCAAAGAACGCAGGGATACGTCCCATTGAAGCCAGCAATTCAAAAGCAGTGGTCAGGTCTTTTGCCAATCTTTTTGATTCGGTCAGGGCCTATATGCACAATCTGAACACGCATTACTCTTATCAAGATTTTCGTGATGTCAGAACCCGCCCTAATACCAATAACAGCGATTTGATCGATACATTGATCAATTATTCGGAAGAACGTGATCTTTATGTCGATAAATTAAAATCGATTATTAAAGCCAATGAATTTGATCAGTTGGACTTTGCTGAATTGGATTCAAAATAAGGTTAGTTTTGCGGCAACCATTGACGCCCTAACCACCGCCAACGGCCTGTTTCTTTTCCATTAACAAAATAAGGCATGGTGCAATTGATGCGCGCCCGATGGCCTGTCATGGCAGATGGCAAACGGACTTCAACACGCCGGCCTAACACCACACGGTCAACCTTGCCCATGCGGGAAGCAAAGCAAGCAATGCGATTAAGCGGGCCGATATCTTCGGTCACTGTAAATCCATAAAGCGGCGGGTTTTCTTCCAGCACCATGCTTTCAGGGGAAAAATCCACAGCAGGAATAGGCAAAGCATTAATGGCCAATTTCAAACGGCTGATGTCACCATAATTTTCATTAAAAGCAAACCGCGGAAATTCAAAATGATTTTGCGATTGATGCATGATCCCTGAATTTTGGCCAAATGCCGCAACAAAACCCATCTCTTGCATCAGGTCACGAATCTCAGGCGTGTATTCGCCATAGGGATAGGCGAATAACGCTGGTTTAATGCCCAATTCATCAATGAACCGACTGTTAGAGATTTCAATTTCCTGACGGGCTTGGTCTAAATCAATGCGGTGCATATGGGGATGGGTGTTAGACTGGCTTCCAAAGGCAACGCCCTCGGCTTGCAATTCGCGCAATTGATCCCATGACGCATAGCCTTTCAGCCCGCGATCAATAGATTGGGTCGCGACAAAGACCGTGACAGGAAACCCATAGGATTTTAGCCGTGGCCAGGCTTCATCGTAAAAGGAAATAAAAGCATCATCGACGGTGATGGCAACCGCACGGTCAGGCAAGTCTTCACCATTGATGATGCGATCGGTAATCTCTGCCAATGGCATGACGGTATAAGGACCAGATACCAATTCTTCAAGATGGGCTTCAAATTGTTCAAGCGTCGTATTGGTTGACGGCAGATTAGGCTCCCCAAAGCGGTGGTACATAATCACCGTTGCATGATCAGCGGCAAAAGATTGCGCCACAACAACAGGCATAAACGCCATAGCCATCATCAGGCTGACAATAGATTTTAAAAACTTTTGGAACATGATTTATTCCTTATTCACGATTGATTTGTTATATCAAATCAACGGCAGAATTTCAGCAGAAACCCGCATTGAGGGTTATTTTTTGACAATTTTTAACAAGGGCAGCATTTTGACCAATTCCCATCCTTTGATTCTTGCTCTTGAAGCCAGCGCGGGTCAGGCCTCAGCAGCGTTATCCCAAGGGTCAAACCTATTGGCATCGCTTGATGTCACCGCGGCCCATGGCCATGCCGCGTGGATGGTGTCCTTAGCCCAAGATGTGATGGCTAAGGCTGGTCAATCGCCTCAAAACCTTGATGTGATTCTTGGTGGGATTGGCCCGGGGTCTTTCACCGGGATTAGGGTGGCATTGGCCGCCGCCAAAGGCTTTGGCCTTACTCAAAATATTGCCCCAATTGGAATCAGTTCTCTAGCAGGATTGGCGGCCGTGGTAACGGATCACACCAAGCCGATATTAAGCGTCATTGATAGCCGCAGAAAATCTTATTTTGCACAATTGTTTGACGCTGATCTTCATCCTTTATCACCGATTATCGATGGCGGCGTTGATGCTGTTCAGACCATGCTTGAAGATCACCAAGATCAAACAGCCAACGGGTTAACCATCACAGGGTATGATGCTGAATTGGTTGCTGAAACCCTCCAACAAAAAGGGTTGAACCCCCAAGTTAAGGGCAATATCAATCCATCAGCAGAAGGGTTGATCAAAGCCTATCAGACCGCCTCTGATTTATCCGCTGACCCTGAGCCGCTTTATCTGGCCCCGCCAATTTTGGGCAAGTCTTCCCAAAAGGATAACAAGTCGCAGGACCAGAAGTGATGGTCACGATCGCGCCGCTTAAGGTTGATGTTATTGATCAGATGTGCAGGATTGATTCCCATGAGACGCCGTCACAAGTCCAAGCGTTGATGGCAAAACCTGCTTTTGCAGGGTTGGGCATTTCAACACCGGCAGGGTTGGTGGGATTTATTTACGGTTGGGTTGTTGAAAATCAGGGTGAAATCGTGCAAATCACGATTGCGCAAGACAGCCGCCGTCAAGGATATGGTCAGGCGTTATTAACGTCTTTTTTGGCTGAATATAACTTGCAAACATGTTGGCTTGAATTGCGGGCGGACAATAATGCGGCGTTTTCTCTTTATCGGCGCATCGGATTTGTTGAAGATGGGCAAAGAAAAGGGTATTACCAATCCGCAAGGAATGATTTACCGCCTACCAGCGCCATATTAATGCAATGGAGCCTTGATGCCCAAGAGTATTGATGCTCAAAAGTAATGACGAATTGGTATGAAATGAACAGCAACACCATGATGGTGGAGTGAAAAGATGACAAAGAAACTGCATATTAAAACCTATGGCTGTCAGATGAATGTTTATGATTCTGATCGCATGGCTGATGTTTTGGCGCCCCTTGGCTATGCCAATGCGGATGATGCCGATGGCGCAGATATGATCATCATCAACACCTGCCATATCCGTGAAAAAGCCGCTGAAAAAGTTTTTTCTGAATTGGGGCGGTTGCGGAAATGGAAAGAATCAGAGGCTGAACAAGGCCGGCAGGTGAAAATTGCGGTTGCGGGATGTGTCGCCCAAGCCGAAGGTGAAGAAATTAGCCGCCGCGCCCCTTGGGTTGATGTGGTTGTTGGCCCCCAAGCCTATCACCGCTTGCCTGAATTGATCACCAATGTTGATCCAGAATCGCGTCAGGCGGTGATCAACACAGATTTTCCGGTGGAAGATAAATTTGACTTCTTGCCTGAGGAACATACCCCGCGCGGGCCTGCGGCGTTTCTTTCGGTGCAAGAAGGATGTGATAAATTCTGCACCTTTTGTGTCGTGCCTTATACCCGCGGGGCTGAATTTTCGCGCCCCGCCAGCAGCGTCCTTGAAGAAGCCAAGCGTTTGATCGCGGCAGGCAGTGTTGAATTGAATCTGCTGGGCCAGAATGTCAATGCATGGGCGGCTGAAGGCGCAGATGGCTCTGACTGGAACTTTGCGCGCCTGCTTTATGAATTGGCTGAACTCGATGGGTTGAAGCGGTTGCGTTACACCACGTCCCATCCGCGTGATATGAACGCTGATTTGATCAAAGCCCATGCTGATATTCCGGCATTGATGCCGTATTTGCATCTGCCGGTGCAATCAGGGTCCAACCGTGTGCTGGAAGCCATGAATAGAGACCACAGCCGTGATGATTATTTCCGCATTATCGATGATTTGCGCAGCGCCCGTCCTGATATGGCGGTCAGCGGTGATTTTATTGTCGGCTTCCCCGGCGAAACGGACCAAGACTTTGCGGATACCCTGAACTTAATCTCGCAAGTGAATTATGCTTCGGCCTATTCGTTTAAATATTCTCCGCGCCCGGGCACGCCGGCATCGATGCGGGATGATCAGGTCGATGAAAATGTGAAATCAGAACGTCTTGCCGGGTTGCAACAATTGGTCAGCGCCCAACAATTGGCCTTTAACAAAGCCAAAATCGGCACGACCATGGATGTTTTGGTCGAACGGCCCGCCAATCGCGCCAACCAAAAGGCAGGACGCAGCCCGTGGATGCAGGCTGTACATTTCCCTGATACAAGTGGCGAAATTGGTGATATAGTATCTTTAAAGATTGTCGATGCGCATCAAAACAGTTTATCCGCAGAAGCAATCACCCATTAATGAGTTGATAGGACATTTCCAGCGTGCGGCAGAAAAAAAGCCAAGACCATAGTATTAAACTCGAATTTCAAGACAATGACTTATTGCCCTTCTTATATGGGCATCATAACAGCAATCTGGTGGCCATTGAACAAGCGCTCAATGTCTCCTTAGACAGTTTTGGCAATATCATCAAAATCACCGGCAGCAAGTCAGACGCCACCACCGCCAAGTCAACGATTGAGGCTTTGTATAAACGCATCGCCAATGACACAGGCGGTGAACGTGACTTGACGTCATCCATGGTCAAGGATGCGTTGCGTTGGGCCAGTGAAGCCAGCAATGATGGCATGAAGGCGTTTGCCAATTCAGATGGCGCGCTGGATACATGGCGCAAATCTGTCACGCCAAAATCGGCGGGCCAAGCGGATTATTTAAAAGCATTGGCAGGGCACGATGTGGTCTTTGGGCTTGGTCCAGCAGGGTCAGGCAAGACTTATCTGGCGGTGGCGAAAGCCGTTGAAGCGCTCAAGGCAAAACGTGTTGAACGCATTGTGCTGTCTCGCCCAGCGGTAGAAGCAGGGGAGCGTTTGGGCTTCTTGCCAGGTGATATGAAAGAAAAAGTCGACCCTTATTTAAGGCCACTTTACGATGCGCTCTATGATATGATGCCGCCTGAAATGGTGGACCGGATGTTGGCATCAGGCCAGATCGAAATCGCTCCAATCGCCTTTATGCGAGGGCGGACCTTGGCACAATCCTATGTCATTATCGATGAAGCCCAGAACACAACCCCGGTTCAAATGAAAATGGTGCTGACGCGTTTGGGTGATGATTCCCGCATGGTCATTACAGGTGATTTAAGTCAGGTGGATTTGCCCGCCGGTCAAAAATCAGGCCTTGATGATGCGGTGTCTATCCTTGATGATGTTAAAGGCGTCAAGATTATTCGCCTGAAAGGCAGTGACGTTGTCAGGCATCCTGTTGTTGCTCGTATCCTGACAGCATATGAAAAGCGTGATCATTCGTGAAATAAAATGAAACCTATTCCTACACCCCCACAGGTTGATGATTTTTCAGCCGATGCCGCCGAAGACCCTGACAGTCTGGCGTTTATCTTATCCAATGACCACGGCATCACGATTGATGCCTGTGCAGAAGGCGGGTTATGGCAAGCCCTCCTGACGGCTGAATTTCAATCGCGCATGATAACGATCATTGGCGCGGCCATGGCGCATGAAGGCCATGCAGATATTGAAATTGCCATCCGTTTTACCACTGCTGAAGAATTGGCAACATTAAACGAAACCCATCGCCAAAAAACAGGCCCAACAGATGTGTTGTCATTCCCCGCCGATGATGATGATTTCTTGGGTGATATTGCCCTTGCCTATGAGGTGATGGAATCCCAAGCCAAAGAGATGGGCATTTCGCTGGCGGATCATTGCCTTCACTTATTGTTGCATGGTGTGTTGCATCTGTCGGGCCATGATCATATTGATGATGATGAAGCGGCGGTGATGGAAGGTCTTGAAATTCAAATCCTAGGGCAGTTTGGTATCGCCAATCCCTATGATGGTCTTGCCAATGATGGCCTTGCGAATATTAAGGATATGTCATGACGGGATTGCAAAAACTTAAATCGGTTTTATTGAAAGTTATTCCTGGCCAGCCGCCGCAATTGGCCCGCGATCAGATCACCGAACTTTTGGAAGAATCAATCCGCGACACGGTGAGTTTTGACAGCCATGAAAGCATGTTGCTGAAAAATATTTTGGGACTGCGTGATATCACCGCCACGGATGTCATGGTGCCTCGGGCTGATATTGTTTCAGTTGATATCGAAGATGGGATTGAAAAAATCCTGCATGCTATGGTGGCGGCGAACCATTCACGGGTGCCGGTCACAAGAGGCAGCCTAGATGATGTTCTGGGATTTTTGCATATCAAAGATGTGGCGCGCTGTTTCCATGCTGGCAATGCGAAAGATTTGATGGAAACCATCCGCCAGCCGATCTATATCGCCCCCACTATGCGGACCATGGATTTGCTGCAGGAAATGCGATTGAAACATCTGCATCTGGCCTTGGTTGTTGATGAATATGGCGGCACGGATGGCTTGATCACAATTGAAGATTTGGTGGAAGAAATTGTCGGTGAAATCAATGACGAACATGATGATGACACCGCGCCATTATTTGATCTGAACGGTGATGGCACCGCCACAGCCGAAGCCCGCGTTGAAGTTGAAATCTTGGAAGATATCACCGGCGATTTGCGTGATGATAATGACCTTGATGAAGTCGATACTCTTGGCGGGCTTGTGACCGCCCTTGCGGGAAGGGTGCCTGGCCGGGGTGAGATTATCCGTCATGAAAAAGGCATTGAATTTGAAGTGCTGGATGGCAACCCCCGCCAAGTTAATTTGATCCGTATTCATGGTTTGGATGAAACCGCCAAACGTGCATCTGACAGCGATGATGATGACTAAGGCTTTGACCGAAGCCCTGGTGCAACATCTTGTTGCGATCATCAGCCAACCGCTTTCCAAACAAGGGTTGTTGGCGGCGATACTTTCAGGACTTTTAGCCAGTTTAGCCCTACCCCCCCATGGCATAACCATCTTAATTTTGGCCTTGGGTTTACCCGCGATGCAATTGGCTTTTGCGGTGAATTGGCGGCAGGGTTTTTTCATTGGATGGGCCACTGGTACAGGCTGGTTTCTTTATTCATTATATTGGATCAGCAATGCATTGGTTGTCTCTGGCGGCGGTGATCTTGCCCTTATTCCCTTTTCTGCAATCGGCTTACCTGTCTTTCTGGGGTTGTTTTGGGGGGTTGGTTTTGCCAGTGCGGCAAAGGTTGCCTCAAAAGGGCCATTGCGGCTGATTCTATTGGTGATCGGCCTTAGCCTTGCCGAATATGCCCGGGGGTTTGTGTTAACAGGCTTTCCATGGAACTGGCCAAGCATGGTGCTGGCCAATACAGATGTAACCATGGCGTTGGTCTCTGTGATCGGATCAACAGGGGGGATCGTGGCGGTTTTAATGCTGGCGGTGATGCCAGCCTTGCTGCTGCTTAATGCCCGCGGCATAGCGGGTGGTTTTGCCATTATTTTAATGCTGCTGATGGGTGTATCAGCCCAGCAACTTTATCGTAATCATGATAATACGCCTTTGATGCAGGTCAGGATTGTGCAGCCGAATATTCCGCAACAGGAAAAATGGGACCGCCAGAAAAGACCCCAACATTTGGCCCAGATCATGGCAGCATCTCGCCAGCCCGCTGAACGCCCGCTTGATTTGATCATCTGGCCAGAAACAGCCTTTGCAGGGTTTTATGAGGCTGATCGCGGTGTGGTCAATGCCATTTCATTGGCGGCATCTTCAGGCGTTACCCCAGTTTTATTGGGGATGTTAAGTGAACCTGAATGGAATCAATTCTACAACAGCGCTGGTGTTTTCACCCCCGGTGAAGGTATGGGGGATTTATACCATAAACGCCATTTGGTGCCTTTTGGTGAATATGCCCCATTACGATCATATATCCCGTTCATTGATGCTATTGCAGGGCCGTATGATTTTTCCAAAGGCGATCAGGTGATGGCCTTGCCCCTGACTACAAAAAATGGCGAAGGCGTAAAACTTCTGCCGTTGATTTGTTATGAAGTGATCTTCCCATTACAAACCCGCCGAGATCAAAACAAACTGCAAGCCGATGTCATGGTGAATTTGACCAATGATGCGTGGTTTGGAAATACCATTGGCCCGCAACAACACCTGACCATGGCCAGAATGCGATCAGCCGAATTGGGGGCGGCGATGATCCGTGTGGCCAATACGGGTGTCTCTGCCCTGATCGACAACTATGGCCGCATCACCGCTAAAATTGATTATGATCAAAAAGGTATTCAGGATGGGTCATTACCCCAAAAAATCTCAACAATTTATGCGGCTTATGGAGAGGCAGGCTTTTGGGGGTTGATTGCATTGTTAATCACCATATCATTTGTCATGTCAATCTTGACGCGCCGTAAATTAAATGTGTAATGTCGGTATCTATTTTGACAGAAAGAATGCAAATCATGTCTCATTTATTCACCAGTGAATCTGTATCCGAAGGCCATCCAGATAAAGTCTGTGACCGCATTTCTGATGAAGTGGTTGATCTGCTTTTAGGGAAGTACAACCAAAGCCGTGTGGCCTGTGAAACCTTGACGACCACCAATCGGACGGTCTTGGCAGGTGAAATCCGTTGTCCTGAACCTGTGTCATCGGAAGAAGTGATTGAGCTGGCGCGGGCGGCGGTTAAAGACATTGGCTATGAACAGGATGGTTTTCATTGGCAACATATGGATGTCGCCAATCATTTGCATGAACAATCTGCAGATATTGCCATGGGCGTTGATAGCGGCGACAACAAAGATGAAGGCGCAGGTGACCAAGGGATTATGTTTGGTTATGCTTGCCGTGAAACTGATGTTTTGATGCCTGCCCCTATTCATTATTCTCACCAGATCCTGAAATCCATGGCCGAAGCCCGCCATAGCGGCAAGGCTGATATTTTAGGGCCTGACAGCAAGTCTCAGATCACCTGTGTTTATGAAAATGGCAAGCCAGTGCGCACGCAAAGTGTTGTGGTATCGACCCAGCATCAAGATGGAGTCAGCCAGCAAGATATTCGTGATTTGGTCCGTGCCCATGTCTTGGATGTTTTACCCGATGGCTGGATGTGTGATGAAGATCAGTTCTATGTCAATCCAACAGGTAATTTTGTTATCGGTGGACCTGACGGTGATGCCGGCTTGACCGGCCGAAAAATTATCGTGGACACTTATGGCGGTGCGGCGCCCCATGGTGGCGGTGCTTTCAGTGGTAAAGACCCGACAAAAGTGGACCGTTCAGCGGCTTATGCGGCGCGTTATGTTGCTAAAAATATCGTTGCGGCTGGTTTGGCTGAAAAATGCACCATTCAGTTGTCATATGCCATTGGCGTGTCTTATCCGCTTTCAATTTATGTTGATACCGCGGGCACAGGTGTTGTTGAAGACAGCCGCCTGGCCGAGATCATCCCAACAGTGATGGATTTGACCCCGCGCGGTATTCGCGAAACCCTGACCCTCAGTGCGCCTATTTATGCGGCAAGCGCGGCGTATGGGCATTTTGGCCGAACAGCAGGTGAAGCAGGGCCAGGGACATTTTCTTGGGAAGACTTAGGTCTTGTTGATGCGTTAAAATCTGCCGTTTGATCGGGCTGACGATGACCGCATCAGATCACGCCCGATCGCAAGAAAACAGATCGCAAGAAGATAGATTGACGTTTTATGGGCGGCGGCATGGACGCCGCCTGCGCACCAATCAAGCGGCTTTTCTGGCCGAAGGCCAAGCCCAATATGCGATTGCTTCTGATATTCTGACCGATAAAGCGGATCTTGACCCGAGAGATTGGATGAACCCGCCTTCAGGGAAAGTGTTTCTGGAAATTGGTTTTGGCGGCGGTGAACATTTGGCCGCCCGCGCCAAAGAAAGCCCTGATCGCGGGTTTATCGGCGCGGAACCTTTTATGAATGGCGTCGCCAGCCTTTGCCGCCATTTGATCGAAGGTGATCTGAGCAATGTTCGAATTTGGCCCGAAGATGTGCGTCTTTTGTTGCCCAGTTTAAAAGATGGTTGCCTAGATGGGGCGTTTGTCCTGTTTCCGGACCCTTGGCCCAAATCAAGGCATCAAAGCCGCCGAATTATCCAGCAAGATATGATCACAACATTGGCACGCCTTATTCGTCCGCAAGGTCAATTGCTTTTGGCGTCAGATGACCCGACAGCGAAATCTTGGATGCTGGAACAAATGATGCGGCGTGATGATTTTATCTGGACGGCGGCTTCTGCCGATGATTGGCGGAGTCCCCCCGAAGGCTGGCCCGGAACACGCTATATGGCGAAAGCAGAAAAAGCCCAACGCAAATCCGCGTGGTTTACTTTTATACGGCAATAATGGTCAGCCCTCTTGCTTATGATTGAAAATTGGCAGAAGGCTTGCATTTACCCTTAACAAAGACTATAAGAATAAAAAAATGACTGTCGCATGACGGTGGGCCAAAAGCCCGCCTTTTTTATTGCCTGTTTTCAGCATGATCAAACAGTGCGTCTAAAGGCAACAAAAGCGGCATGATGCGTGAATAAATGGAGTCAGCTCGAATGCTGCTTGAAGATAAAATTGCTGAATTGATCGAACCTGTTCTGGCGCCGCTGGAATTTAGGTTGGTGCGTGTCAGTTTCGCCAATGGCACGCTTCAGATTATGGCTGAACCGATTGATGAAAACCTTGAGATGACGGTTGAACATTGCGCGAAAATCTCACGCGGGGTTTCTGCTGTTATGGATGTCGAAGACCCGATCAAAAGCGGTTATCAACTCGAAGTCACGTCACCTGGCCTGTCTCGCCCTTTGGTGCGTCCTGAAGATTACGCACGATTTGCAGGCGAATTGGCCAAAGTTTCAACCAAAATGCTGATTGATGGCCGCAAGCGTTTTAATGGCCGTCTGACCGGTATTGATGACAATCAAATTATCAGCATTGATACGGCCTCAGGGCCAGTTTCCTTATCATTTGATGCGATTGAAAGTGCAAAACTTGATCCGTCAGAATGGTTCCTCAAACCCCTCAAAAGCAGGAAGAAAGGGTAATCCTATGGATACGTCAACCGTGCCTGGAGCAGAATTGATTCAAGTGGCAGATATTGTTGCCCGCGAGAAATCAATCGACCGTGAAGAAGTCATTATCGCCATGGAACAGGCCATCCAAAAAGCCGGCCGTTCGCGTTATGGACAAGATCGTGACATCCGCGCCTATATTGATCGCCGCAGTGGTGCCATTACCCTTGAGCGTGTGATTGAAGTGGTGGAAGAAGTTGAAGAAGAAGCCGCGCAGATGACTCTTGCCGATGCGCAAAAAATTGATGCGGCCCTGAACTTGGGTGACTTTATCCGTGAACCGTTACCGCCGTTGGAATTTGGCCGTATCGCGGCCCAAACAGCCAAGCAGGTCATCTCACAGCGTGTCCGTGATGCGGAACGTGCCCGTCAGTTTGAAGAATATAAAGATCGGGTCGGTGAAATTGTCGTTGGTACGATCAAACGTGCTGAAGGCTATTCGATCTCTGTTGATCTGGGCCGTGCCGAAGGCGTCATCCGCCGCGAAGAAATGATCCCGCGTGAATTGCTGCGTCAAGGTGATCGCGTGCGCGCCTATATCAAAGAAGTGCGTGAAGAACCACGCGGCCCACAGATTTTCTTATCGCGTGCCGAAAACCAATTCATGGCGCAACTCTTTACCCAAGAAGTGCCAGAAATTTATGACGGCATTATTGAGATTAAGAACGTTGTCCGTGAACCGGGCAGCCGGGCAAAAATCGCGGTTCATTCCAATGACCCTAGCATCGACCCTGTTGGCGCGTGCGTTGGTATGCGCGGCAGCCGTGTGCAGGCTGTTGTCAATGAATTGCAGGGTGAAAAGATTGAGATCATTCCATGGTCTGAAGATACGGTTGCTTTTGCTGTTAATGCCCTTGCCCCTGCGGTTGTTGCCAAAGTGGTGATGGATGAAGAAGCAGGCCGTATGGAAGTTGTCGTGCCTGATGATCAATTGAGTCTGGCGATTGGCCGCCGTGGTCAGAACGTTCGTTTGGCCTCACAATTGACAGGTTGGTATATCGATATTCTGACCGAAGCCCAAGAATCTGAGCGCCGTCAGGAAGAAACACGCATCCGGTCAACCCGCTTTATGGAAAGCCTTGATATTGACGATGTGATCGCGCATTTGCTGATCGCTGAAGGCTTCGTCATGGTTGAAGATATTGCCGAAACCCCTGTTGAAGAATTGATGACCATTCAGGGCTTTGACGAAGACATCGCGGCTGAATTGTCTCGCCGTGCGATTGATTTTGTCGAACGTGAAGCTGTCCGCATCTCTGAAGCATTGGATGCATTGAAAATCACCGATGATTTGAAGAATTTTGAACATCTGTCGCCGGCCATGATTCTGGCATTGGCGGAAAAGGATATCAAAACCCTTGATGATCTTGCGGATCTTGATTCCGAAGAATTGGTTGAATATTTGACCGATCTGGGCCTGACCAGCGAAGAAACAGCAGGTGAGATCATCATGGCGGCGCGCGCCCATTGGTTTGATGATGAACCTGAAGCAGAAGGGGATGACGCCTCAAGTGAAGATGCGGGATGAATCCTTGCTAGAACAGCGCCCAGAACGACGCCCAGAACGCCGTTGCATCATCAGTCAAAGAACCGATGACAATTATGACATGGTGCGTTTTGTTGCCGATCCATCAGGGGTAATTATCCCTGATGTGGCGGCGAAACTCCCTGGGCGGGGGGCTTGGGTCACCGCTGATCGCGATATGCTGGCCCAAGCGGTTTCAACAGGGCGATTGATGCGGGCACTTGAAGGCAAGAAGATTGATGACGATTTAGCAGAACAGGTTGAAAACCTTTTGCTGAAACGGTGTCAGGATAGTTTGGCGATGGGGCGCCGAGGCGGGATTACCCTTGGCGGCAGCGGAAAAATCAAGGCTGAAGGGGATGTTTCTGGATTGTTGATTGCAACAGACGCCTCAGAAAGAGAAGCCCGCGCCCTAAAAGGTGATGTGAGCCATGATTGGTCCATATCATCCATGACCAGTGATGAATTGGGGCTTCCCTTTGGGCGGCCCATGGCTTTTGTGGCGTTGTTAAAAGGTCATTTGAGCCAGACCAAGCAGGTCACACAGGAATTAATGCGGCTCAACCGATTGCGGATTGGGCCATAAAAGCAAACCTCAATGGGGATGTTTAGGCCAAATCTTGGGCTGTGAATATGGATACAAAATCGTCTTAGGCTTGTTTTATAGGCCTTGGCATTGTAAACCATGGCAGGACAAAAAGAAAAACGGCCAAACATTTTAATAATTGAGACCGAAAATGTAAGACTGAGAGGGTCACAAATGGATAAGCAAGGTGAAAAAAAGAAAACCTTGAGCCTTGGCGGCGGTAAACTGACCTTGGGTGGCGGCGGCGGTGCTGGTGCGCCTGCAAGCGATGGTGCGCCTGCTCCTCGTGGCGGTGTTGGCCGCGGGTCCTCTCGTTCATCTGTTCAGGTTGAAGTTGTCCGCAAGCGGCAACCTCAAATGCGTGGGGCCTCTCCTCGAAAGCCTGCCGAAACTGAAGCGGAAACGCCAGCACCAGCGCCGCAAACAGAAGCCCCTCATGATAACCTAACCGAAGAAGAACGTGCCGCCCGTAATCGTGCGCTGCAAGAAGGGCTTAAGAAAAAGCCTGAACCTGTTGCTGCCCCTGCTGCGCCTGCCAAAAAAGAAGCGGCAGAAGAACCTGAAGAACAGATCAGCCCGGCCGATGCCCGCCGTCAGCGCGAATTAGAAGAATTGCGTCTGATTGCTGAAGAAGAAGAAAATCGCCGCGCTGAGGAAACCAAACGCCATGCCGATGAACAAGCACGGCGCGAAGAAACAGCGGCTAAGCAAGCGGCTGCAGCACCTCGCAATGATGATGCGCCCGCATCAAACCGTGCGCCTTCGCGTCGCCGTGAAGTGCCGGATCAGCCGAAAAAGCAACAAACCCGCCGTGGTGATGATGCCGGCCGCCGCCGTGGCAAGATCACCATCACAGAAGCGCTTGACGGTGGTGATAGCATGCGCCAGCGGTCTTTGGCCTCTGTCCGCCGTGCCCGTGAACGTGAAAAAGCACGGATGCGGACTGATGATCAGCCTAAAGTCAAACAAGTGCGCGATGTCACGATCCCTGATGCCATCACGGTTCAGGAACTGGCCAACCGCATGGCAGAACGGTCAGCCGATGTCGTTAAGGAATTGATGAAACTAGGCATTATGGCCACGGTCACCCAGACAATTGATGCTGAAACCGCTGAATTGATCGTGGTTGAATTGGGGCATAAGCCAAATCGTGTTTCTGAAGCCGATGTTGATATCATTGCAACCGAAGTTCAGGATGATGATAAAGACCTGAAGCCACGTCCTCCTGTGGTAACGGTAATGGGCCATGTTGACCATGGTAAAACATCTATTCTTGATGCCATTCGTGCCGCCGATGTTGCGGCAGGTGAATCAGGCGGGATTACCCAGCATATCGGTGCCTATCAGGTCAAAACAGCATCAGGCAATAAAATCACCTTTATTGATACCCCTGGCCACGAAGCCTTTACCGAAATGCGGATGCGCGGTGCCAATATCACCGATATCGTGATTCTGGTGGTGGCGGCAGATGATGGCGTTATGCAGCAAACCATCGAAGCGATTAATCACGCACGGGCTGCTGAATGTCCTGTGATCATCGCGGTCAATAAATGCGATAAGCCTGAAGCAGACCCGCAGCGTGTTCGTAATGAATTGCTCAGCCATGAAATTGTCACTGAAGATTTCGGTGGTGATGTGCTTTGTGTTGATGTGTCCGCCCATACAAAAATGGGGCTGGATAAGCTTGAAGAAGCCATCATGCTGCAGGCTGAATTGCTGGAATTAAAAGCCAACCCTGACCGTTCCGCCGAAGGTGCTGTGATCGAAGCCAAGGTTGAACGTGGCCGCGGTTCAGTCGCCTCACTTCTGGTGACCCGCGGGACATTGAATGTTGGTGATATTTTTGTTGTCGGTGCTGAAACAGGCCGTGTTCGGGCGATGTATGATGACCACGGCAAGCAAGTCAAATCAGCAACTCCAGGGGATGCGGTTGAAGTCCTTGGGCTTAACGGCACGCCAATGGCAGGTGATTTGCTGACCGTTGTTGACAGCGATGCCCGTGCCCGTGAAGTGTCGGAATATCGCCAGCGTGTGATGCGTGAAAAAGAAGCCGCCAGCGGCGCGCGTGGTTCTGTTGAACAAATGCTTTCTGCGATTGCTGCCGGTGAAGCCGAAGAATTGCCGGTTGTCATTAAAACAGATGTTCATGGCTCCCTTGAAGCCATCCGTGTGGCGATTGAAAAACTTGGCACAGATCAGGTTAAAGTCCGCATCCTGTCGTCAGGTGTCGGCGCGATCAGCGAATCTGACATTAACCTTGCGGCGGCGTCCCAAGGCATGATCATTGCCTTTAACGTTCGTGCCAATCCGCAAGCCCGTGATCAGGCGCGCCGTGATGGGATTGAAATTCGCTATCATTCGATCATCTATGAATTGATCGATGAGATTAAAGCCGCCATGACAGGCTTGCTCAGCCCAGATACCAAAGAAAACTTCATTGGTTATGCTGAAATTCTGGAAGTCTTTAACATCACGAAAGTCGGTAAGATCGCCGGGTGTAAAGTCACTGAAGGTACAATCAAGCGCGGCTGTAGTGTGCGTCTGTTGCGAGACAATGTCGTCATTCATGAAGGCACATTGAAAACCTTGAAGCGGTTCAAGGATGAAGTCAAAGACGTGGTTGAAGGCCAGGAATGTGGTATGGCTTTTGAAAATTACAGCGATCTTGTGGCTGGCGATGTCATCGAATGTTTCGAAGTTCAGGAAATTGCCCGTACCCTTTAGGCAGAGGTTTAGATGGTTCAGCGTGGGCAAAAAGGTGATCGGTCTCGTTCCGAAAAATCACAGCGGCAATTGAAAGTCGGTGAAGAAATTCGCCATAATATTGCTGATATTTTGCTCAAGGGTAATTTTTATGAACCTGCCCTTGAAGGCGTGGCAGTGACGATTTCCGAAGTCTCCATCAGCCCTGATTTTTCAAACGCCCGGGTCTATTGCATGCCTTTGGGCGGGGTTGACCATGACAATGTCATCATTGGTCTTAACGCCATTGCCAATGAAATTAAGCATGACCTGTCGAAACGCCTGACCATCCGCCGTACCCCACGGCTAAAATTTGTCCTCGATGACAGTTTTGATGTTGCGGGGCGTGTTTCCAATCTGATCAATGCCAATAAAGCCCATGGGTCTGACAGCGATCAGATGGATCGGCAGACCGATGGAGATGACGCCGAATGACCGCGTCTTCTTCGGGTCAAAAACGGACGCGGGCAAAGGTTAACGGCTGGGTGATTCTGGATAAACCCCTGCATAGCCCTTCGACAAAAGCGGTCAATATTATTCGCCGTGCTTTTAATGCCGCTAAAGCAGGTCATTCCGGCACGTTAGATCCTTTGGCCAGCGGGATTTTGCCGATCGCTTTGGGCGAGGCGACAAAAACCATTCCCTATGTCATGGATGCCACAAAAGACTACGCGTTTGAGGTGACATGGGGGGCTGAAACCACCACCGATGATCGCGAAGGTGAGGAAACCTTAACAAGTGACCATCGCCCTACCATGGATGAGATCACCGCCATTATCCCTCAATTTACGGGCCGGATCAGCCAAGTGCCGCCGATTTATTCAGCCATTAAAAAAGATGGCAAACGATCCTATGATCTGGCGCGCAACAACCAAGAGGTAGAATTGGACCCGCGTGAGGTTGATATTCACAGTCTTGTTTGTCTGGCCAATGATAAGGAGAAAGCAAGTTTTAATGTCACCACGGGCAAAGGCGCGTATATCCGTTCTTTAGGGCGTGATATGGCACGGGCTTTGGGCACAAGGGGGCATATTTCGTCTTTGCGACGTTTGCGGGTTGGGCCTTTTTCCTTAGATGCGTCGATTTCACTGGATTTCTTTGAAAAAATCGATAATAGTGCCGATGCTTTTGAAGCATTGCATCCTGTTTCGACAGCGCTGGACGACATCCCGGCGCTTGCCATAACAGAAGAAGATGCAACTAGGCTGCGTCGCGGCCAAAAGATTGAGGTTGATCAATCAACCCTAGTCTCTGATGCGGATGATGTCGTGATGACCGCAATATACCAAGGCCAATTGGTGGCCATGGTGTCTTTGCGCCACACAACAGCATCACCGATCCGAGTCTTCAATCTTTCATGAAACAATTGCCAAGCGGGTAAGGCACAGGGCCAAACCATGCAAGGCAAGGATTGATAACAGGAGAGTCCGATGTCGATAACAAACGAACGTAAAGCCGAATTGATCAAAGAATTTGGCAGCAACGATAAAGACAGTGGTTCAGCTGCCGTACAGGTCGCAATTTTGACTGAGCGCATTGTCAACCTGACCGAACATATGAAATCCCATAAGAAGGATTTCGGCTCACGCCGCGGTCTTTTGACCATGGTGGGTAAGCGTCGCCATTTGCTGGATTACATCCGTCGCCGCAATGAAGACAATTACAAAGCCTTGATCGCAAAATTAGGCCTGCGCCGTTAATTCTGCACAGCCCATTCGATTTGAACAAAAGCCAGCATTTGCTGGCTTTTGGTTTTTCTGGACATCGCGACTTTCCTTGACAAAACCTGTGATCAGGCCTAAGACTGTCGCCATATCTAAAGGAAAAAGGTCAAAGGATGCCAGATCAGCTGGTATCGACCGTGGATTGGACCCACGGGAAATGACACTAGAGTTCGTGTCCCCCTTCCAGTCACATTTCCTGAAGATTAGCCCTCAACCTGAGGGTGGCCATCGGCGCAATGGTGCGTTTGTGGTGTTTTAGAGAAATGAGAAAATATGTTCGACGTATTTAAAAAAGAAATCGAATGGGGCGGTAAGACACTGACCCTTGAAACTGGCCGTATCGCCCGTCAAGCCGACGGCGCTGTTCTGGCCACAATGGGTGAGACATCTGTTCTTTGTACCGCTGTTGCAGCAACCTCTGCAAAGCCAGGTCAAGATTTCTTCCCCCTGACTGTGAATTATCAGGAAAAAGCATTTGCTGCGGGTAAAATCCCTGGCGGCTTTTTCAAACGTGAAGGCCGTCCAAGCGAAGCTGAAACATTGATCAGCCGCTTGATTGACCGCCCAATCCGTCCGTTGTTCCCGAAAGGGTTTAAAAACGAAACCCAAGTGATTTGTACGGTTTTGTCCCATGACATGCAGAACGATCCTTCGATTGTTGCCATGGTTGGCGCATCGGCGGCATTGACGCTTTCCGGCGTGCCGTTCTTTGGTCCGATCGGGGCGTGCCGTGTTGGTTTGATCAACGGGGCTTATGTGCTGAACCCAACCTTTGATGAAATGGCTGACAGCAGCCTTGATTTGGTTGTTGCGGGTACGCGTGAAGGCGTTCTGATGGTTGAATCAGAAGCGGAAGAACTGTCCGAAGCAGATATGCTGGGCGCGGTTAATTTCGGTCATGATGAAATGCAGACCGTGATCAGCGCGATCATCGAATTGGCAGAAGTCGCCGCCAAAGAACCGCGTGAATTGCCAGAAGAACCAGAAGATGCCGCAACCATTTCCAAGGCGTTGAAGAAATTCAGCAAGGATTTGGAAAAGGCGTATACGATTGCCGATAAGACCAGCCGTCAGGCCGCTGTTGGTGATGTTAAATCTGCTGCCATGGAAGCCCTCGGTGATGAGGTTGACCCTGTATTGGCCGGTGGTCTGTTTAAAGAAATGGAAGCCGATATCGTTCGTGGGTCTATCCTGAAGACAGGCAACCGTATCGATGGCCGTGACACCAAAACGGTTCGTCCTATCGTTGCCGAAGTTGGCGTCTTGCCACGTACCCATGGCTCAGCGTTGTTCACCCGTGGTGAAACACAGGCGCTGGCCGTTGCCACGCTTGGCACTGGTCAGGATGAACAAATCGTCGATGCGCTGGAAGGTGAATATCGCAACAACTTCATGTTGCATTATAACTTCCCACCGTATTCAGTCGGTGAAGCAGGTCGTGTTGGCTCTCCGGGTCGTCGTGAGATCGGTCATGGCAAATTGGCATGGCGGGCGATCAACCCAACCCGTCCATCAAAGGATGAATTTCCATACACCATCCGTGTTGTTTCAGAAGTGACCGAATCAAACGGTTCATCTTCAATGGCGACTGTTTGTGGCACGTCATTGGCCATGATGGATGCTGGCGTTCCATTGCCGCGTCCTGTTGCTGGTATCGCCATGGGCCTGATCAAAGAAGGTGACGATTTCGCTGTTCTGTCCGATATTCTGGGTGATGAAGATCACCTCGGTGATATGGACTTTAAAGTGGCGGGAACATCAGAAGGCATTACCGCGCTTCAGATGGATATTAAGATCACCTCCATCACCCGTGAGATCATGGATATCGCTTTGGCGCAGGCCAAAGATGGCCGTATCCACATTCTGGGTGAAATGGACAAGGCGATCAGCTCAGCCCGTGAAGTGCTGGCCGATACAGCGCCGAAGATCACCACCATGTCTGTTCCTGTTGATAAGATCCGTGAGATTATCGGCCCTGGCGGTAAGATGATCCGTGAGATTTGCGAAACAACAGGCGCGAAGATCGACATCGAAGAAGATGGAACCGTTAAAATCGCAGCGACTGACACCGCTTCTGGTGATGCCGCCTATAAGATGATTCACGACATTGTCGCTGAACCAGAATTGGGCGTTATCTACACCGGTAAGGTTGTCAAAACTGTTGATTTCGGCGCGTTCGTCAATTTCATGGGCGCGCGTGATGGTCTGGTGCATATTTCTGAATTGCAGGATGGCCGCACCGAAAAGACCACCGACATCTGTAAAGAAGGCGACGAAGTCAAAGTCAAGGTCATCGGTTTTGATGATCGCGGCAAGATCAAACTGTCCATGAAGCGGGTTGATCAAGACACAGGCGCTGATCTGGAAGCAGGCGAATAATCGCCTTGGGCTGATCAGACGTCACCGTCTCTATATTGAAAAAGAAAGCGGGGTTTTGCCCCGCTTTTTTGATGTTTGAAACTAATGTCAAGACTTAGTCACTCATCCCGTGGGACACCGATATGGTGATAGCCGCCATCGACATAATGGATCTCACCGGTGACGCCAGACGACAGGTCAGATGCCAGATAAAGCCCGGCACGCCCCACTTCATGCATATCAGGATTACGCCCCAATGGCGCGTGGGTTTCGCTATGGCGGAAGACATGACGCGCCCCGC
>WTHX01000054.1:0-3789 GCA_011522975.1 Alphaproteobacteria bacterium
ACAATGATCAGTGTCGCCACCCCAAGAGCAATCCCCAAAAGTGAAAACCATGCGATCACCGAAATAAACCCTTCCGAACGGCGAGAGCGCATATAGCGCAATGCCAACATTCTTTCGACAGGGGTGAAGATAGCCATGGGGTAATCCTTTAACGGCGCGGCTTAAGCCAAGAGCGCGTTTAATGCAGCGTCTGGGCTCAATTGTTGGGTTTCACCAGAACGGCGTTGTTTCCATTCGACCATGCCTTCTTTGGCAATGCGGGGGCCGATAATGACTTGCTGCGGGATGCCGATTAAATCCATGCTGGCCAATTTCGCCCCGGGGCGGTCATTGGTGTCATCATAAAGCACATCCTTGCCGGCATTGGTCAGTTTTTCATAAAGATCGCCTGCCATGGCATCACAGGTTTCATCCCCCGGCTTTAGGTTGACAACCGCGACGTCAAATGGCGCGACACTGTCTGGCCAGATAATCCCCGCATCATCATGGCTGGCTTCAATAATACCGCCGACAAGACGCGAGACGCCAATCCCGTATGAGCCCATATGAACATCAGCAATTTTGCCTGTTTCATCGGCGACACTTGCCCCCATGGGCGCTGAATATTTCGTGCCAAAATAGAAAATATGCCCCACTTCAATCCCGCGGGTGGTGATCAAATCCCCATCAGCAACAGGGCATGATGCGGCGTCATATTTTTCATCGGTGGCGGCATAAAGATTGGTGTAACGATCAACAATCGGTTGCAGGTCGCTTGCATAATCAATATCGCCTGCATCAATGCTGCGGCCAATCCAATCTTTATGGCAATAGACTTCACTTTCGCCAGTTTCAGCCAGAATGATAAACTCATGGCTCATGTCGCCGCCGATTGGCCCTGTATCCGCTTCCATGGGAATGGCCGTTAAGCCAAGCCGCTGGAAGGTCAGCAAATAAGACACGAACATTTTGTTATATTCAATCCGTGCCGCTTCTGCGCCATGGGCGAAAGAATAGGCATCTTTCATCAAAAATTCGCGCCCCCGCATAATGCCAAAACGTGGCCGCACTTCATCACGGAATTTCCATTGTATGTGATAAAGATTGATCGGCAGGGATTTATAACTTTTGACATGATTGCGGAAAATATCCGTCACCTGTTCTTCATTGGTCGGGCCATAGAGCATGTCGCGGTCATGGCGGTCTTTGATGCGCAACATCTCAAGCCCATAATCTTCATAGCGGCCCGATTCTTGCCAGAGTTCTGATGGCTGGATGGTTGGCATTAGAATTTCATTCGCGCCCGCGCGGTTTTGTTCTTCACGAACGATTTGTTCAATCTTCCGCATGACTTTAAGCCCCATGGGCAACCATGAATAAATCCCTGCGCTGGATTGTTGAATCATACCAGCACGCAACATCAAACGGTGAGACGCGATTTGCGCTTCTTTCGGGGTTTCTTTCAGAACAGGGAGAAAGTATCGGCTTAGCAGCATGGTTTAACCTTACATGAGTTCATCTATTTTGGGGGTTGTATCCTTGCGGATAATCCAAGGTGATCATATCAGTTTCAGAAAAGATATCATCAAGCATTTCAGGGGTCACGTCATCAATCGACGCCGGATGCCATTCTGGGGCGTTGTCTTTGTCGATCAGCAAAGCCCGGACGCCTTCGATAAAATCAGGACGCAAAGTGATGCGACAGGCCATGGTGTTATCCCAATCAAGCGCCGCCGCAACCGATAACCCCTCATATTTTGGTGCGGTCATCAGGTAATGGGTCACCGCCATGGACAAGGGCGCGCGGGCATCTATCGCTTTCAAGCAAGCCTCCGCCATGGAATTATCATCACCTTGACCATTTTCATGGGCAAGACTGGCGCGGATGGCGGGCAGATCAGGCTTGCTGAAATGGGTTTTGATCCAATCAAGGGCATTTAAAACAGGCGTGTTTTGCGGGTCTTCATCAGGGGTGATCATAACACTTGTTAATGCTGATTTAATCGCGGCGGCATCGGGGTTTTCAAGCCCAACCAATGCTGTGATGACGTGATCTATCGCCGTGCTATCCACCACAAACCCTGTGTCGGGTGATAATATCCCCAAGGCTTTCATATCCCCTGCCCCGATGCGCCAGCCCGTAATGCCCAAAAACGAAGCCACAGGCTCAGGCGCGCGGCGCAAAAATACAGATGCCGCCACATCAGGAAACAACCCAATAGCGGTTTCAGGCATGGCAAAATCCATGCGATCGGTGATGACCTGATAAGCCGCGTTCATTAAAACGCCAGCCCCGCCGCCCATGGTCAGGCCATTGGCAACACTGATCACAGGTTTTGGGTAGGTATTGATGATCAAATCAAGTTGATATTCCGTTTCAAAATAGGCTTTGGCGTGGTCATGATTTTCTTTCAGCATCGGGATCAGCGCGCGAACATCACCACCGGCGCAAAAGGCTTTGCCTTCAACGGCTGAAATCACCACATGGCTGATGGCATCATCATGGGCCCAAGCCATCAGATGCTGGTTCATCTCATGGCACATTTCCCCCGAAAGCGCGTTCAATGCTTTCGGGCGGTTGATCACAATCCTGCCGCAGCGCTGGTCCGTTGAAAAAATGATGGAATGATCGTCGTTACTCATGGTGTTCATATAATAGAAAATATCGCCCCTGAGAAGTGTTAGCGGTTTTTACGCTAAGTTATTGTTAAGACTTCATCACGCTACCGCGTCAGTATGCCCATAATATGGCAATTTTTACATTTTGTTTTTTTCGCCCTGTCATGCCAATATGCAGCATGACTAAAACAATTTCATCAAATGGGGCTTTCCCCACAACACGTTTGCGCCGCCCGCGTCTTAACGATTGGTCTCGCCGCATGATGCGGGAAAACCAATTGACCCACGATGCCTTGATCTGGCCTTTGTTTGTTCGTGAAGGGGATGGCGCGCCTGAACCTGTTGGCACGCTGCCCGGGGTGAGCCGCCATAGCATCGACAGTCTTGTTGACCAAGCCCGTTATGCGGCTGATTTGGGCATCCCAGCGATTGCGATCTTCCCGCGTATTAACCCCGAAGATAAAGACGAAGATGGCACGCTTTCCGGCAATAGCAATAATCTGGTTTGCCGTTCCGTTGAGGCAGTCCGCGCCGCTGTGCCTAATATCGGCATTGTCACGGATGTTGCGCTTGATCCCTTTACCACCAGCGGCCATGACGGCGTTATCCGCAACAATCAGGTTGATAATGATGAAACCGTTGCCATGCTGCAACAGCAAGCCTTGGTTCAAGCCGATGCAGGGGCAACCATCATTGCCCCATCTGATATGATGGATGGCCGGATAGCGGCGATCCGCTCTGCCCTTGATGCCAAAGGGCATCAGGATGTGTTGATCATGTCCTATGCCGCGAAATATGCCTCAGCCTTCTATGGGCCGTTCCGTGATGCGGTGGGGGCGGGCAAGACCGCTTCGGTTGTGGGCAAAGAAACCTACCAGATGGACCCTGCCAATAGTGATGAAGCCTTGAGGGAAATTGCCCTTGATATTGATGAAGGGGCGGATTTTGTCATGGTCAAACCAGGCATGCCTTATCTGGATATTATTCAACGCGCGTCTTCATCTTTTCCTGTGCCTGTCTTTGCTTATCAAGTCAGCGGCGAATACGCCATGATCGAAGCTGCCGCCGCGTCAGGCGGTATTGACCGCACCAAAGCCATGCTTGAAAGCCTGATGGCGTTCCGCCGTGCAGGGGCACGCGGGATCCTGACCTATTACGCCGCTGAAGTCGCCGAAATTTTAAACGCCTAAC
>WTHX01000054.1:3889-8270 GCA_011522975.1 Alphaproteobacteria bacterium
CGCGGGATCCTGACCTATTACGCCGCTGAAGTCGCCGAAATTTTAAACGCCTAACAGCATCAGGACCCGTCTAACTAAGACCTGTTGACCTCACGTTAATTTTTTGATGAGTTTATTATTATGAACCAGCAAAATCGGATTACATTTGACCAACCGTTAGAGTTTCGCGTCACCCGACCAATGGCTTGTCCTTATCTAGACAAAGCCATGGAACAACGTTTGGCGGCGGATATCGGATCTGTGCCCAATCAGCATGACACGCTGGCCAAAGCAGGGTTTAGGCGGGTTGAAAACTGGGTCTATAAGCCAATTTGCCAAGGCTGTAATGCCTGTTTGCCGATCCGTATTCCTTCGGGGGATGGTGAATTGGGGCAATTGCAAATCAGCCGCAATCAACGGCGGGTGATCAATCGCAATAAAGATTTAAAACGTAATATTCTGCCCAATATCGCCACACCAGAACATTATGACCTGTTTAGCCGTTACCTGAATTCGCGGCATCATGATGGCCAGATGGCGGATATGGATGAACAGGCCTATACCGATATGGTGGCCTCAAGCCCGATCAAAACTGTCTTGGTGGAATATCAAGATGGCGAAGACACTATTGGCGTTATGATCCTTGATTTGCAGGATGATGGGCTCAGTGCGGTTTACAGTTTCTTTGACCCTGACCATGACCACCGGTCCATGGGCACGTATATGGTGCTGGATGCGGCGGCTTTGGCCTATGATATGGATTTGCCGTACCTGTACTTGGGCTATTACATTAAAGCCAGCAGGAAGATGCAGTATAAATCGCGGTTTAAACCTGCTCAGATTCTTTCAAACGGAAATTGGCAAGCGCTTTAGGTTTTTAGGTGAACCTTGCTGGACGAGGGAAGCCTGTTGGCACCAAACGACCTGCCGCTGCCCGCTTGCCCATCCACGGGCCCAATTCACGTTCGGTACGGGTCCGGCCCCCTGATTGCAACCATGACAAGCCTTCTTCGATGAAAAACGCTTTCGCATCGGCCAGATTGCCATCTTTATACCGTTGCAGGGTGACGCCACGCCCGCGATTCATCTCTGGCAATTCATCCAATTTAAAGACCAGCATTTTGCGGTTTGTGCCGACCACCGCCATGTGATCGCCTGAAATAGGGCGTGCCACCAATGCTTTAGCGCCGTTATTAAGGGTCATCACCTGTTTGCCGTTGCGGGTCTGGGCAATATTGCTTTCAATATCGGTGATAAAGCCGTGGCCTGTATCCGCCGCCAAGAATAATTTGCCTGGTTTTGCCGGGACAATATTCAAGATCGATGTGTCACTGCCTAATTCCACCATCAGCGAGACAGGTTCACCAAAACCACGACCCCCCGGCAATTTATCACATGACAAGGTAAAGATACGGCCATTATCAGCAATCAACAGGATTTTATCTGTGGTTTCGGCATGGAACCTGAATTGAGGGCCATCACCTTCTTTAAATTTCACCTCAGCATCTTCAGCCAAATGACCTTTGGCGGCACGGATCCAGCCTTTTTCAGAACAGATGATGGTGATCGGTTCTTTTTCCACCAGCATTTCCATGGGATCGCCCGCAATATCAGGCAAAACATCAAGGCGGGTGCGCCGTTGATCGGTGCGGGAGAAGGCGGATTTAATCGCCTTCACATCATCCGCAATTGATTTCCGCTGGGCGTCATCGCTATCCAAAAGCGCATTTAATTCATCGCGTTCAGTGGCAAGGCTGTCACGCTCACCACGGATTTCCATTTCTTCCAATTTCCGCAATGACCTTAGCCGCATATCCAAAATTGCATTGGCTTGGGTTTCATTAAGGCGGAAACGTTCCATCAGCCGCGATTTTGGGTTTTCATCATCTCGGATAATGGCGATCACTTCATCAAGATTGAGGAATACCGTCAGATAGCCTTCCAAGACGTCAAGGCGATGGGCAATCTTATCAAGACGGTGACGAGACCGGCGTTGCAAGACCACCAAACGGTGGTCAATCCACGCCAACAGCGCATCTTTTAATGACAAGACCCCCGGCGTTCCATCCGCCCCCAAGACATTGAGGTTAAGCGGGACTTTGGTTTCCAAATCCGTCAAATGGAAAAGGCTTTCCATGACCATTTCAGGGTCAAGACGGCGGGATTTAGGTTCCAGCACTAACCGCAAGTCTTCGGCAGATTCATCACGAATATCAGCCAGCATCGGCAATTTTTTGGCGTTCAGCAATTCTGCCATTTTTTCAATCAAACGCGATTTTTGCACCTGATAGGGAATGGCGGTGACAATAATCGACCAACCGCCACCTTTTTCTTTTTCCACCATCCAATCAGCACGGACACGGAAACTGCCCCGCCCTGTGCGATAAGATTCAGCAATCGATGCTGGCGTTTCAACCAAAACCCCGCCTGTCGGCAAATCAGGGCCTTTGACATATTCAGCAATTTTGTCATGGCTGGCATTGGGGTGTTTGATCAAATGCACCAGCGCATCGGATAATTCCAAAATATTATGGGGCGGGATTGACGTTGCCATCCCCACCGCAATCCCTTGAGCGCCATTGGCCAGAAGATTGGGGAAAGCCGCTGGCAGAATAACAGGCTCATCGCTTTCACCATCATAGGTGGGGCGAAAATCCACTGCATCTTCATCAATGCCTTCCAGCAACAGGCGCGCGACATCAGACATACGGGCTTCGGTGTAGCGCATGGCGGCGGCATTATCACCATCGATATTGCCGAAATTGCCCTGGCCATCAACCAGCGGATAGCGCATGGCAAAATCTTGCGCCAATCGCACCATGGCATCATAAATCGCGGCATCACCATGGGGATGGAATTTACCCATGACATCCCCCACAACACGCGCTGATTTTTTATACCCTTGCCCGGGGTCAAGTTTTAATTGCCGCATGGCATAAAGCAACCGGCGGTGGACAGGCTTAAGCCCATCACGCACATCAGGAAGTGACCGTGAGGTGATTGTCGATAACGCATAAGCCAGATACCGCTGGCTTAGGGCTTCGGCAAATTCGGCCTTGATCGTTGACTGTGAATTATCAGACATGGGTTACCTTTAATCTTCTTCCATCAATGTAAAACGCTTTTCCGCCAAAGCCATTAATCGTTCCCGCGCAGGGGGTAAGGGTTGATGATGAACACCAAACACCCGCCGCTCTAAAAAATGACCTGTTAATTGCATACCAGCAAGCAGGTCTTCTTCAAGCGTTTTTTCACCGCACCCCCCAAGAAAACGCGGAAGCGGCAACAATCGGTCGACATGGATGCCTGCCCCTGCCCTTGTGACGGCTACCCCTGTTCGGGGGCTGACATATTCCAACCCTTCTCGATCACCGGTGACGCCGCAACGCTCTAGGTCAAGGGCATAGCCTGCGATGCTAAGCATCCCAATTTCCCAGCGGATATACCCGCCCAACCATTGATCGCCCAATTCTTCGGACGTGATCAGGCCAATCACGGCTTCGGTGGCATCATAGACCGAAGGTGCAGGTTCACGTTCTGGAAGGCAAGCTTCCATCACCGCGCAAACCGATGACAGCCCCGCTAACCTGAACCCATCATCCAACACCACTGAGGCATGGGGCGTGACCATATCAATTTGCATAGCGCCCAAATGTTCGGCCAATCGCGCCCGCCAAAAAACATCAACCTTATTGCCCGGTTGCAACGTGCCGCGATGCTTGCTGGATTGCCCGCCCCGCACCAACCCTGCTTGGCGACCATGGCTTGTGGTTAGAACATTCACCACCGCGTCATGTTCAGCATAGGGGCGTACCGACAGGATTAATGCTTGGTCAGACCATTCCGGCATTCATGCCACTCCTTAGCCTAGGGTCAGGTGATAAGATCAGGCGTTAAAATCAAGATCCCAATCCTGATAACGGGCTGGATCATTCATCCAATCTTTGCGGAATTTCACATGGGTGAAAAGATGCACGCGGCGGTCTAAGACCTCTTCCAATTCGCGCCTTGCGGCTGTTCCAATGCGGCCTATGGTTTTACCGCCTTTGCCCAAGACAATCCCGCGATGCCCTTCACGAGCGACAAAAATTGAACAGCGCACTTCAGCCGAGCCATCATCACGTTCTTCCCAACTTTCAGTTTCCACCGTCAACTGATAAGGCAATTCCTCATGCAGATTGAGAAATAGTTTTTCCCGCAAAATTTCAGCCGCCAGCAATCGCATAGGCATATCAGACAGGTCTTCAGGATCAAACAAATAAGGGCCTTTGGGCATTTGATCGGCCAGCCATGCCATGAAGTCATCCGTGCCTTTGCCTTTTTCAGCAGACAGCATGAAAACGCGGCTAAACTCAACCTTTTGGGAGAGTTCCTCGGCACGTTCCAGCAACCGTTCAGGGGA
>WTHX01000054.1:8370-22644 GCA_011522975.1 Alphaproteobacteria bacterium
CTGTCCAAACGGCGTTTCGGCACAAAAATACCCGGGGTATCAACAAACACAACTTGGGCATCATCATGCATGGCAATGCCGCGAATCCGTGACCGAGTGGTCTGAACTTTCGGGGTCACAATCGAAACCTTTTGCCCCACCAATGTGTTCATCAATGTTGATTTGCCAGCGTTGGGCGGGCCAATTAGCGACACAAAACCTGCGCGTGTCATAGCATCTCCTTTAGCCACATCTCAGCAGCTTTTTGTTCAGCACCTCGGCGGGATGACGCTTCAGCAGAGGCTTGGTGATCACCGCAAGAAACGGTGATGGTAAAGACCAGCGCATGATCAGGCCCCGACCGATCCGTGATGCTATATTGTGGCATCGCGATGTGATGCTGGTGGGCATATTCTTGCAATTGGGTTTTAAAATCTTTGGCCGCGCTGCTGTCTGTGGCGATCAAATCACCCCATATTTTGAAAATAACCAGTCGGGCAGCATCAATCCCACCATCACGCCAAATCGCACCGATCAAGGCTTCCAGCGCATCGGCCAAAACTTTGTCTTTATCGGCAAGACTGGTGTTATGTTGCACCACCAAAGCCCCGCCAATTTCCAATTCACGGGCGATTTTAGCCAGCCTTGCGTTTTCCACACAATCGGCATAGCGGCGGGTCAGATGGCCTTCGCGTTCATCATCAGTAGCGGCGAATAACGCATCCGCAATCACAAGACCAATGACGCGGTCGCCTAAAAATTCAAGCCGCTGGTTATTTTGAGCATTTTTATTGCTGGGCGCAACGCTGGGGTGAAGCAAGGCTTCATTTAACAGATCAGGATTTTTGAACTGATAATCTAGTCTTTGCATCAATGCCACTCTTGCGGTGGCAATTTCTGGAGTAACAAGGTGGTTCTGTGGATCACTCAATGCCTTGCCCTATCCGACCAAAACGAATGGCGAAAGGCCATTTCCAAATCTCAAAAATGGATGCGGAGCCATTATGCGAGAAAAACAAAAACTCTGCCCGGCCAATCAGGTTTTCAGCAGGAACAAACCCTACTTCCGCACGGCTGTCACGGGAATTATCGCGGTTATCCCCCATAAAGAAATAATGACCTTCTGGGATTTTGACTGGCACGGTGTTATCCATGCTGTTCTGATCGCTTAATTCTTGGATCAAATGTTCACGGCCCTCTGGCAGGGTTTCGATATAGATTTTGGCTTGCCGAACAAATAAGCCCGTATCAACTTCTGCGTCTTCTTGCAGGCTGCGCTTCACGGCTTTGCCATTGATATGCAGGATACCGCCTGTCACCGCGATTGTATCCCCCGGCAGACCGACCAACCGTTTGATATAATCAATATGTTCAGCCCCGGGTTTGCGGAATACGATCACATCACCACGTTCGGGCACAGATTCCGCAATACGGCCTGAAAAAGGGATTATTCCAAAAGGAAAAGAATAACGCGAATATCCATAGGAATATTTCGACACGAACAGATAATCCCCAACCTTTAATGTTGGGATCATCGACCCTGAAGGAATGCTGAAAGGTTCAAATAAAAATGACCGAAAAATGACAGCAATGCCAACAGCCCAAAAGACTGTTTTCGACATTTCAACATACCATGGTTCAGTTTTCTTTTTTGACATCTTTAATGTTCCCAATACGAAATAACAACGCGGGTCTTAATAGGGTGACCCTTTATGGCGCGGAAAGGGTCACAAAAGCAAGTGCCATCCCACCATCATCACTTAATGACAAATGACATTGGCCTTGGTGATTGGTTTTATCCGCAACGAATTCAGCCGCTTTGCCATGAAGCCGCATCATGGGCTGGCCTTCGTCGTTGCTGATCACTTCCAGATCAAGCCAGCCAATGCCAAAATCCCGCCCTGGCGACAGCGCCTTCCAACAGGCTTCTTTGGCGGCAAAACGCATGGCATAAAATCGGGTTTGATCTTTCCTTTTTTGGGCGGCGGCTTGTTCATCCTTGGTAAAGATACGGTTGATAAACTTATCGCCAAAGCGATCAATGGACTGACCAATACGGCTGATCTCAACAATATCCGTGCCAATCCCGTAAATCATTCTGCTGCCCTTAGATTAAACTTGCCTAATTAAATTTTTCGGGCTTGATCCATCAAGCGGCGCATTTCAGAAACCGCCGGCTTTAGCCCCATCAACACCGATGCCCCGATTAAAAAATGACCAATGTTCAATTCAACCAATTCAGGGATCGCCGCGATATCGCCCACCGTATCAAACCCCAGCCCATGGCCCGCATGGCATTCCAGCCCCAAGTCGTGACCAATTTGAGCGGCGTTTTGGATGCGGGTTAATTCATCCTGACGGCTGGCGCCTGTGTGGTCACAATAGCGTCCTGTATGCAATTCAATAATATCCGCACCAATGGTGGCGGCGGCGTCTAATTGTTTTTGATCCGCTTCGATAAACAGCGAGACACGGATATCATTTTCTTTCAACGCAGCGGCAATATCACGGATGCGATCAAGATGCCCTGCCACATCCAGCCCGCCTTCGGTGGTCACTTCTTCACGCTTTTCAGGCACAAGACAAGCCGCATTCGGCTTGGTTTCAATGGCAATGGCCAGCATTTCATCCGTTGCCGCCATTTCAAAATTAAGCGGCTTGGTGATCGTCTCTTTCAAGCGGGGGATATCAGCATCACGGATATGACGGCGGTCTTCGCGCAAATGCGCGGTGATGCCATCGGCGCCAGCTTCAATGGCCAGCACCGCCGCATCAACAGGGTCAGGATGAATACCGCCACGGGCATTTCGCACCGTGGCCACATGATCAATATTGACGCCTAAACGAAGAAAACCGACATAATTCTTATCCATGTTGCGCCCTTTTCAAAACCATCTTTTTCATCCGATTGCGCTTGATTGAAAGTAATTTCATCCGAATACGTCCGGCAAAAACATAACCCAGTAGAAAACTTATCACCCCAAAAACACCGCCCATAATCAAGCCGCCAGTGAACATGGAGACCATCACTTCGCCAGGGGAATTGAGCAGCAATTCATAACTTAAGGTTGTCACATCCGTATCGCCTGGACTTCGCCCCAGAACAGACGTGCCAACCGCATAAATCAACGCCCAGATCAGCGGGAATGTCCAAGGATTGCCTACCGCCGTGCCGATCATAGACATGATCATATTGCCGCGGATCAACCATGCCAGCGCAATGCCCAAAACAAAATGAAGCCCGATCAATGGCGTGAAAGATACCGCAACACCAGCGGCAAACCCTGCCGATAGGGAATAATCAGATGACCTAATCCGCAAGATCCGCATCATCAGGTAAATCCACCCGCGCATCACGCCCTTTTTGGGCCAGATAAACGCTTGGATGGATGCCCATATATTTTTGTCGCGGCGGCGAAATAACATTAAGACTTTGCCCTTTCCACCGATTCAATAAAGGGATTGCTTTGCAATGCCGCAGTGATGGCTGTCAGGTGACGCACATTCGAAACTTCAATATCCGTCACAAAAGTGAAGAAATCTAAATTACGAGCGGTTTGTTGGATATTGGTGATATTACCGCCATGGTCACTGATGGTGGTGGCGACCGCCGCCAAACTCCCTGGCTCATTGGAAATGACGGTTTCCAGCCTTGCGTTGACGATATTGGGCGTGTCACTTTCCCATTCAATATCCACCCATAATTCAGGCATGGTGGTAAATTTTTCAAGATTCTGGCAGTCAACACGATGCACGGTCAACCCTTTGCCGGTGGTGATGATGCCAATAATACGCTCCCCCGGTAATGGGTAGCAACACCGGCCATGATGCACCGCCATCCCGGGGATCAAGCCTTTGATGTTCAGCGATGGTTTTGGGGTCGGTGTTTTGGTCTTTTTTGGTTCAATCGGTTTCAGATCAGGATAGATCATTGCCACCACTTCTTCTGAAGCGATGTGATATTCACCGATACGGGCAAATAATTCATCATCTGTTTTCAGGTTATAATGAATGAGGCAAGGCAATAATGTGCTGTCCACAAGGTCTTTGCCCGCTTGACGCAAGGTTTTTTGCAAAAGCCCGCGGCCCAATTGGGCAAATTCCTTTTGTTTTTCCTGCCGAATAAAACGCCGAATTGCAGACTTAGCCCGCCCCGTGACAACAAAGTTTTCCCATTCAGGATTTGGTGTTGCCGTTGATGATGTCAGGACCTCAACCTGATCACCATTGGTCAGCACCGTCGCCAATTGACGCATTTTGCCATTGATCTTGACCCCAATACAGGTATTGCCAATACCGGAATGCAGGTCATAGGCAAAATCAACAGCCGTGGCGCCTTTCGGCAAAGTCACCAACATGCCTTTTGGGGTAAAACAAAACACCTGATCAGCATACATTTCCATTTGGGTATGTTCGAGGAATTCATCGGAAGAGTCAGCGTTTTCCAACACCCGCATCAAATCATTAAGCCATTTTAATTGTTTGTATTCATTGGGCTTAACGGACTTACCATCAATCTTATACCCCCAATGGGCCGCCACCCCGCGTTCTGCGACTTCGTGCATTTCTGGGGTTCTTACTTGGACTTCAATTTTCTTTTTATTCGGCCCAATAATCCCTGTATGCAAGGATTGATAATGGTTGCGCTTTGGTGTTGAAATGTAATCTTTAAACCGCCCCATCACCATCGGGAATTTTTGATGCAAAACACCAAGGGCGCGATAACAATCGCTTGTGTCAGGCACAAGCACCCGAAACGCCATAATATCCGATAATTCTTCCATTTCGACTTTCTGACGTTGCATTTTGCGCCAGATGGAAAAGGCCGATTTCCGCCGCCCTGATACGCTGCTTTCAAGCCCTGCTTCATAGAGCGTGGTGTTCAATTCATCACAAATGCGGCTGACCAAATCTTCGGATTGCGTCGAAAGGTAATCGAGGCGTGAGATAATCGATGTTCGCATTTCAGGGTTTACAACCGCAAAAGCGCGGTCTTCCAACTCATGCTGGAAATGAGTCATGCCGATGCGTTCAGCCAGTGGCGCGAAAATCGTCAAGGTTTCTTCGGCAATGCGTTTGCGTTTATCATCACGCGAGATATGGTCAATCGTCCGCATATTATGGGTGCGGTCGGCAAGTTTGACCAATAGAACACGGATGTCTTCACTCATCGCCAAGACCAATTTACGGAAATTTTCAGCCTGTTTATTGTCAGACTTCATCTCAATCCGTGTCAATTTGGTGACGCCGTCAACAAGCCCTGCGATTTCATCAGTAAATTGTTGTTGAATTTGTTCAAGCGTGACATCGGTATCTTCGACCACATCATGCAATAACGCGGTGATGATCGTGGCAGGGTCAAGATGCATATCCGCCAAGATATGCGCAACTTCAATCGGGTGGGTAAAGTAAGGCTCACCTGAGGCACGGACTTGGCCACGATGGGCTTTTTCTGCAAAACTAAAGGCACGCGACAGCAAATCATCATCAATTGCGGGATTATACGCGCGGATGCGATCAGTCAGCGGTTTTACGTCAATTACGGTCATGTCTTCAAATTTACATCAAAAACGGCAATCTGGAAGCCAGAATAGAAAATAAATTTGATTTTTTAATGGCAGAACAAAAGGTTAGTCTGAATTTTATTCTTCAGACGCGCCTTCATCAGCAAAAGACCCTTCATCAGAGAATGAGCCTTCATCAGAGAACCCGCCTTCGTCTTCGCTGGCGGCGCTGCCGATTTGCATGCCTTCGCCATCACCCATATCAGCGCCGAATTCGCTGTTGAATGAGGCCATATCGTCTTGTGCGATGCTGGCGGCTTCATCAAGGGCAGATTGTTCTTCTTCACGGCGTTTCATCCGCTGCAGGCTCTTGACCAAATCTTCGTTCACCTCATCGATTGAGATGGTTTCGTCGGCAATCTCACGCAGGGCCACAACAGGGTTTTTATCATTGTCACGATCAATAGTGATCGGATCACCTGACGAAATACCGCGCGCACGCTGGGCAGCCGTTAAAACCAGATCAAATCGGTTTGTAATTTTTTCGATGCAATCTTCTACGGTTACGCGTGCCATTTGCGGTCTCCTCAATAAATATTGGGACAGGTGTTAATATCATTTCATGAATGAAGACGGAACATAGTCTCAATTCATTTGAAAAGCAAGTTTTTTGAAACAGTTGAATGTTACACCAAAACACAATCTTGTTCGGGGTCTACTGCTGCCAATAATGCTGAAATGGTCTCATTAGTTTCAGGGTGTGTCCAATCAGGCGCCAGATCAGCCAAGGGGCGCAATACAAAAGCACGCTGATGCATACGGGGATGCGGCAAGGTCAAATTGCCATCCATCACCAACCCGCCATAATCAACAATATCAATATCCAGAACACGGGCTTCATTTCGGGTGATCCTGATACGGCCAAAACCTGCTTCCCGCTGATGCAGGATGCCGATCAATTCTTCAGGCCGCAAATCAGTGGCAATCTCCACCACCGCGTTATGATACCAAGGCTGGTCCGATATTGGCACAGGCGCAGATTTATACCATGGCGATATGGCGATAATCTCAATGCCTTCGTCTTTTAAACTGTCAATGGCGGCAAGGCATCCGTCTTGCGGGGTGTCAAACCCATCGGCGGTGAGATTGGCGCCAATGCCCAAAAAAATACGAGGGGAAATTGAGGGCGATATGCTGGTCATTGTGATGGATAAACCTTTTGATGATTCTTTGATGTTGTAATTACAAGATTTCGTTGTCAAAATAACATCATACCTTCTTTCAACGCCAATAATATTGAACAAAACTTTTTTTAATAACTAAAAATTTTAAATCTCTCTGGGCGTTGAAGATACAACTCTTTAATTCATCGGAGACCTTAAATGCTCAACATAAAAGACAATGAACGCTTTGCCGTTTTTATTGACGGCTCCAATTTTCATTCCACATTCAAATCACTTGGCTTTGACGTTGATTTCGCGCTGATGCTGGATCAATTGAAACAAAAGGGCCGCTTGGTTCGGGCGTATTATTACACCGCCCTGCCCCATGATGGTGAGGTTGCCCCCATCCGACGCTTGGCTGATTGGCTGGATTACAATGGCTATACGGTCATCAGTAAACAAACCCGCGATTTTTACGACAGCACGACCGGAACAAAACGCACCAAAGGCAATATGGATATGGAATTGGCGTTGGATATGCTGAAATTAGCCCCGCATATCGACCATGCTGTTCTGTTTTCAGGTGACGGTGATTTTGTCCGACTGCTTGAAGAAATGCAGAACCGTGGCCTGCGGGTGACGGTGGTCTCAAGCGCTAAAACGAAACCACCTATTATGGCTGACGTCTTACGCCGCCAAACCGATGATTTCATTGAGTTGAACGATGTTCGTGACTTAATTGGCAGGCCTTCTCGTTCTGGCAGCGATCATGATGAAAGTCTTAATGATGATATCGACAATGATCATGATCATGATATGGATTATGATGAAGCCATTATTATCGACGACAACCGCGAACGATCTTGACCCTCCCGATGAGCCTTACAATGACCCTTCCCCATCGTGATGCCAGTTGCAGGCTTTGCCCAAGATTGGCTGAATTCCTTGACGACGCGCGGGCTAAAAACCCAGACTGGCATAACGCGCCTGTCAATGGATATGGCCCTGTTGATGCCCCGATCATGCTGGTGGGGTTAGCCCCTGGCATGCGAGGGGCCAACCGAACAGGCCGTCCCTTTACGGGCGATTTTGCTGGAGACCTTCTGTTTCAGATGCTGGATGAATTTGGCTTATCCACAGGGGAGTATCAATCCCGCCCTGATGATGGGGTGGAATTGCATCACATCAGGATCGTCAATGCGGTGCGTTGTGTGCCGCCTCAAAATAAACCTATAGGTGCTGAAATCAACACCTGCCGTCAGTTTTTAACTGATGATATCAACGCCATGACGAGTATGAAAGCCATGATCACCTTAGGGCGGATTGGCCATCTTTCAGCGTTGAAAGCCTTGGGGTTACGTGAAAAAGACTACCCGTTTGGCCATGCCGCAACCCATGACCTGCCGAATGGGGTGAAATTAATCGCGTCTTATCATTGCTCACGCTACAACACCCAGACAGGCCGCCTGACCACCGATATGTTCCGAGATGTGTTTAAAAAAGCCACGCAAGCGGCAGGGCTTAACGGAAAGTAACCGCTTTATAGGGCGTTTTTCATTAACCGTGATTTTTGGCGATCCCAATCCCGCTTTTTGATGGCTTCGCGTTTATCTTGCTTTTTACGGCCTTTCGCCAAGCCCAATGATAATTTGGCTATGCCGCGATCATTGAAATAAATCGCCAATGGGATCAATGTCATGCCTTCACGGTTGATCAGCCCTAAAAGCCTGTCGCTTTCTTTGCGGTGCAGCAATAATGGCCGTTTCCGCTTGGGGTGATGCTTATCGCGGGAAGCGTCATATTCAGGGATATTGGCGTTGACCAAGACCAGTCGCCCGCTTTCTTCGGCGGCGTAGGATTCAGCAATGCTGGCACGACCACGGCGCAGGGATTTGACCTCACTGCCCAGTAAGACCATGCCAGCTTCAATGGTTTCGACAATTTCATATTCATGGCGTGCTTTACGGTTTTCCGCAACACGTCCTGTCGAAATTGTTGTTGGTGCTTTAGGCGATTTTGCCGCCATAACGCGGCCTCCTCTGCCGATCTATGGGGTTATGACCAAAGCCCTGCAAAACGCAAGGCATCTTCAACCTGCTTTTTGGATGCATCAGCAATCTCACCCAATGGCGCCCGCAAAGTCGGAGCACAAAGGCCTAAAAGGCTGGCCGCATATTTGACTGGACCAGGGCTTGCTTCACAGAACATCGCATCATGCAGCGGCATCAATTGCGCGTTAATTTCCATCGCCCTTGCAATATTGCCCGCATCAAAAGCATTATGCATTTCAGCCAATAATTTCGGTGCAATATTGCAGGTCACAGAAATACCGCCATGCCCACCAGCAATCCGAGATGCCAAAGTGGTGGCATCTTCACCCGATAACTGGCTAAAGCCCGGACCAATATTGTTCAGAATGCGGGTCGGACGCCCCAGATCAGCCGTCGCATCTTTAATGCCATCAATATTCGGGTGCTTGGCCAATTCCGCCAGCGTGTCATCATTAACCGCAACAATTGAACGCCCGGGAATATCATAGACAATCACCGGAATAGAAACCGCATCAGCGATCATTGAAAAATGACGCAGCAATCCGCTTTGGGGCGGCTTGTTGTAATAAGGCGTGACGACCAAGACTGCATCCGCGCCTGCGCCTTCGGCATGGCGGGCAAAATCCAAGGCTTCAGCCGTTGAATTTGACCCTGCCCCTGCGATCACAGGAACGCGGCCATTGGCCTCATCAATGCACATTTCAACAACATCTTTATGTTCAGCATGGCTTAAAGTCGGTGACTCGCCAGTCGTCCCCACAGGCACAAGACCATGGGAGCCTTCACTGATCTGCCAATTGACAAGTTTTTTGAACGCAGCTTTATCCACTTGGTCATCCTTAAAAGGAGTCACCAGTGCGGGGTATGAACCACGGAAGCGCGCATCGCCTGTCATCATTTTGCTCTCCATCAAGCGTTGAATTGATCAAATTTAAGCGGAGCATAGGCTTAACCCTGATTTTGTTCAAGATGTTCTTGTCATTCATGCTTCCTGCTTGGCGTGATCACCCAAAAAAGATATGCTGAAATGCCTAAAAACCTAATGCTGAATTGACCTATGCTATGACCTCACCTGATTATTCTGACATTCAAGCCGCGGCTGATCGCATCGCCCCTTTTGCGCGGGTCACGCCGTTATTATCTTCTCCGCATCTTGATGCCTTGGTTGGCGGTCAGATTTTTGTCAAAGCAGAACCTTTGCAAATCACAGGATCGTTTAAATTTCGCGGGGCGTGTAACGCGGTGCAGATGCTGGGGGATGATGTTAAAACCGTCGTCGCGTGGTCATCGGGCAACCATGCCCAAGCCGTAGCCATGGCCGCCAAAATGCGCGGGCTGAAAGCCATTATTGTTATGCCTGAAGATGCGCCAGCCATTAAAAAGAAAAACACCAAAGCCTTAGGCGCTGAGGTCGTGACCTATGACCGTTACAATGAAAGCCGTGAGGATATAGGCAAGGCCATCGCCGAGAAAGAAGGCGCGGCGATTATCCCGCCCTATGATTTTGAACCTGTCATTGCGGGTCAAGGCACGATCGGCAAAGAAATTGCTGAACAATCCAAAGCAATATCCATCACCCCTGATCAGGTGATTTGTTGCACAGGCGGTGGCGGTCTTCTGGCGGGGCTAAGCCTTGGGTTGCACCACCATTGGCCTGATCTGTCGATTTATGGGGCTGAACCTGAAGGGTTTGATGATTTCAGCCGATCGTTAGCGGCAGGCGAGCGCATGGGCAATGCCCCTGATGCCCGCAGTCTTTGTGATGCGATTGTCACCAATATGCCAGGGGAGAAGACCTTCCCCATCAACCAAGCCCATGTGACTTCAGGTTTGGTGGTCAGTGATGATGACGCGCTTTATGCCATGGCCATGGCTTGGGCGCATTTGAAAATTGTGGTTGAACCCGGCGGGGCGGTGGCGCTGGCGGCGGCACTGACAGGCAAAATAGAAACCGCCAGCAAGACCACGGTTGTTGTGGCTTCTGGCGGTAATGTTGATCAGCCTATTTTTGAACAGGCGCTTAAGAAACTATCGTAAAGACTGGGTTGATTTAGCCGCGCCCACGATAGGTTGGCACACCAGCATCAGGCAACCAGACGCCATCGGGTAGCGTGCCATGCTGCCAGAACACATCAATCGGCATGCCGCCACGCGGATACCAATACCCGCCAATACGCAACCAATGGGGATCAAGCAAATCCACCAAGGTCTTGCCAATGCCAACGGTGCAGGCTTCATGGAAGGCCTGATGATTACGGAAAGAATTGAAATAAAGTTTCAATGACTTTGATTCCACCATCCAATCTTTCGGCACATAATCAATCAGAAGATGGGCGAAATCAGGTTGCGCCGTCACCGGGCAAAGTGACGTAAATTCAGGCTGAGTGAAACGTGCCAAAAACACCGTATCAGGATGGGGATTGGGCACACGGTCAAGTTGCGCTTCTTCTGGGCTTTCAGGCATAGCACTGGGTTTACCGAGATGGCGCAGATGATCTGTGGACATGGGCTGTTCCTTTTTGATCTTTAATAATAGGGGGTGTTCAAACTCTAAGCGGCAACTCATGCCGATGCGAGGCTTTTACACTATTTAAAGGCAGAAATGCCACTATAAAATAATGGCATTAATATTTTCCGCGTTTTTGCGCGCCATGATAAAAAATATCCCCCAAAGCATCATTGGCGCGGTCACGGAAACCAATATCTTGTTCCGTCAATGTTTCTTGCGGGCGGGCGGTATGCTCATGATAGCCAAATGGGTCTTCGCCGCGGGCTTGTTGGACATAGATTTTGCCAATGACCTGATCCACATCAGCGCCAATATAAGATTGAATAGCAAAGCCAATCCGGCGTTCTTTTGACGTGTTATGCCCTGAGCCGTGAATTACCCTTGGGTGGTGCAAAGACAATTGCCCTGGCTTCAACTCAATCGGCACGGTCTCATCTTCGGGCACATCTGGCACGGTCTGGCCACGGGTCAAAAGATTATCCTTACCGAAGGTATCGACGTGATCACGCAATGGGTCTTTATGTGTCCCTGGCCACATATACATACAGCCGTTTTCGGTCGTTACATCAGAAAGCGCCAGCCATGCCGTCACCCAATTATGCGGTTCAAGCCCGATATAGCGGGCATCCTGATGCCAAGAAATAAACCCCTGTTGTTCAGGCTCTTTGATAAAAAGGGTGGTGCCCGCCACCAGAATATTCCGCCCGATCAGGCTTTCCACCGCGTCCAAAATCTTGGGGTTATGGGCGATCCTGTCAAACAGGGGCAGGACATAATGAACATTATTGCGGTTTGGCCCTGTGATGGCTTCGGGCATATCGTGTTCAATCGCCTCTAATTCTTGGCGCATGGCCAAGGCTTCTTCTGGCGTGAAAATATCAATCGGCGCGACATAGCCGTTATCGTTATAAAACTGGATTTGGTCTTCGGATAATAATGACATGATAGCCCCATTAGTCTGGATATATTTTCACTTTCTTCAGAAAATTTATGCTGTCAATAAAATTGCAACATCAGCCAGATTTGTGCCTGTTGGCGGCATCCGGATCAACGCCCCTAAATCATTCAGGAATGGATAGGAGTCATGCCGCATCAAGGCTGATTTTCCTTGGGCTAGATCAGGCATCATTCCGCTATGCACCAAAGCCCCCGCCGCATCGGTAGGGCCATCACGGCCATCTGTCCCGGCCGCCAAAAGCACCCAATCTTGAGGAGGCTTGCCTGAAAAATTCTCATCCGCCATGGCCAGCAAAAACGCCAAAGCCAATTCTTGGGATCGCCCGCCCTTACCATAATGGTTGCCATTCTCTTGGCTTAGGTCAAAACTGACCACGGTCTCTCCGCCAGTGACGGCTTCAATTGAATTTTGGGATTGCATAGCGATTTTAGCCAAAGACCGCCCCATTTCAGCGGCCTCACCTGATAAAGCAGGTAAGGTCAGATTGCATCCGCCCAGCGATTGTTGCGCTGCCTCACAACAAATATCATTGCTGGCCAAAATGGACGTTTTGACTTTGCTTAAAACCGTTTCACCCTCGTCATCCCATGGCCGCAAAGGATGCTGGTCAGGCTGATTTGCCATGGCGTCCAAATACTGTGCCATCACAGGCCAATCATCCAAACCTGCGTGTTTGAGATAGGCCAGCATTTGATCATAAGCCACAGGATCAGCCGCCATCGGCCCGCTGGCGATTGCCGATAAATCCGTCAGATCATCGCCTGTCGGCGGAACATCGGATAGCACCCATTGGGTGATGGCGGCAGGGGCCGCCGCCCGTGCCAATCGGCCGCCTTTGATGCCTGAACAAAACCGCCGCACCGCGTTCATGGCATGGATATCAAGACCGCTTGCCAAAAGGCGTTCATTGATCATGATCTTATCAGCAAGGGAAAGGCCATCTGCGGGCAAACACATTAAGGCTGATCCGCCGCCACTGACCAGCATCAGCAAATGATCATCTTCCCCCAGAGTTTCAGCATGGCCCAGCATCATTTTTGCGCCCAACATGCTGTTTTCATTGGGCACGGGATGGCCGCCGATCACCGTTTCAAACCCTTCGACTTGATGGTCTGAAAGCAAGGCTGGGTCATGGCTGATCAACACACCTTTGGCATCCAGCCCGCCATCGCGGCAGGCTTTCGCCATCGGCCCTGCCGCTTTACCAAGGGCAAAAATCGCGGTTGGCGGGGTTTCAAGATTGGCCAATGTCGCCGCCATGACTTTTTCTGGCGCCGCTGCTTCAAGGGCTGATTGCAAGGCTTGGTCAGCCTTTTTGATAAGATGATCAAGTGACATTAATATCAGCCTATTTCTAAGCAGGGTTGGGTAAAGGCTTTCCAGCGAAATGAGCCTTGAGGTTATCGACCACCATCATGCCCATGGCATTGCGGGTTTCGATCGTCCCTGACCCCATATGCGGCAACAACACCGTATTGGGGGCCGCCATCAACAGCGGGTTGATCTCAGGTTCACCTTGGAAGACATCCAGCCCTGCCCCGCCGATTTGCCCTGCGGTCAAGGCTTTGGCCAACGCCACTTCATCGATGACATCACCGCGGGCAGTGTTGATCACAACCCCATGTCTCGGCATAGCGGCGATCGCATCACGCGACATGATATGGCGGGTTTCATCACCGCCGGGGCAATGCAGGCTGACAATATCTGCCGCCGCGCATACCTCTTCGACAGATGGCAATTGCGTGGCGTTCATATCATCACAATCGGTTACTTGAGAGCGGTTGTAAAAAAGCACGTTCATGCCAAACCCATGGGCGCAACGGCGGGCCACGGCCTTGCCGATACGCCCCATGCCAATAATGCCGATCGTCTTGCCTGAAAAATCCATCCCCAAAAGATGGGTGGGTCGCCAGCCTGTCCAGCCGCCCGCCCGTAATTCACGTTCACCTTCACCGGCACGGCGGGCGCACATCAACATCAAGGTCATGGCGATATCGGCGGTGGCATCGGTCAAAACGCCGGGGGTATTGGAAACAGGAAGGTTATGTTGGGCTGCTGCTGCCAGATCAATATGGTTCACCCCGACACCAAAATTGGCGATCATCTGGCA